>JBAUQH010000187.1:0-23825 GCA_049580605.1 Gallionella sp.
CCGGCACCGAGCGCAAGATCGCATAGAAGGGCAGGAAATACCATTCGGGAACGATGTGCGTCGGGGTTTGCATCGGATTGGCCGGAATATTGTTGGCGGGTTCCATCAGACTGTTCGGGAAAAAGAATACAAACAGGCAATATACGATCAGGAATATGCCAAGACCGTAAAAGTCCTTGCTGGTGAAATAAGGATGGAAAGGAATGTTGTCCTTGGCTGCCAGGTCGATGCCGCTCGGATTGCTGCTTTTGACGGTATGCAATGCAATCAGGTGCACCAGTACGCCGCCGAGAATCAGGAACGGCAACAGATAGTGAAGCGAGAAGAAGCGCGTCAGCGTCGCATCGCCGACTGAAAAGCCGCCGCGCAACCAGGTAACCACCTGCTCGCCGAAAAACGGCGTGGCACGGAACAGGTTGGTGATCACGGTCGCTCCCCAGAACGACATTTGTCCCCACGGCAGCAAATAGCCCATGAAGGCGGTTGCCATCAGCATCAGCAGCAATCCCTGCCCGGTCCACCACATCAGCTCGCGCGGTGCACGGTACGAGCCGTAATATAGCGTGCGCGCCATATGGATATAGATCACCAGGAAGAATGCCGATGCACCCGTGGCATGCATGAAACGTAACAGCCAGCCGTAATTCACGTCGCGCATGATGTGCTGTATCGAGTCAAACGACAAAGTGACATCCGCCTTGTAGTGCATGGCCAGGAAGACACCGGTGGCAACCTGAAGCACCAGCACGAAACCCGCCAGAAAACCGAAATTCCACCAATAGCTCAGATTGCGCGGGGTGGGATATTCGGTCAAATCGTGTTTGACGAAACTGCTGAGTGGGAAACGCTGGTCTATCCAATGAACAATTTTGTTTTTCATGGTCGCCTCTTATGCCTTTGATTTTCCGATAAGAATTTTATCATCCGACACGAAGTAGTACGGAGGGACCGCAAGATTATGCGGTGCCGGACCACGCACGACCCGTCCGCTGTCGTCATACTGGCTGCCATGGCAATGGCATGTCCATCCCGGGCCTTCCTTGTTCGGGACGCAACCCAGGTGCGTGCAGATGCCGATCACGACCAGCCATTCCGGTTTGATCACCCGCTTATCGTCCGGCTCGGGGTCGAAGCCGCCGTCGGAAGCCTCCATATCCTTTGCTTCTTCCGGTGTGCGATGAAAAACGAAAACCGGCTTGCCCTGCCAGGCAACGGTGTGCACGCCACCGACCGGAATCCCCGACAGATCCACTTCAGTCGTGGCTTTCGCCAATACGTCCGAACTCGGGTTCATGCTGGCGACAAATGGAATGCACGCCGCCGCAGCGCCCGCCCCACCCACGACAGAGGTCACCTTGATTAGGAAATTGCGCCGTTTCGAATCGCCCAATGTATCGCTCTCAGACATTACCGTCTCCTGATAAATTTTCAAAAACTGTGTTGCTGCTATTTTTCCACTGTCTTTTGCAGAACATCACGTATTGCATTCGGCGTTTTCATGATGTTCATGAAGCTGTGTTTTCCCATCATGCTCAGATCGGGAAAGTTGATTGCGATGCGGAATCGGGCATACAGCGCGTACACCTTGTTGCCTGAAACCAGCACCTCGTACGGCAGATGTGCGGTGGATCTGACATCATGGAAGTCGATTTCACTCATGATGTATTTGTCATCCATGTATTTATCGGCTTCGCCCGGCGCTTTCATCGCGACGCCAAATACAGTCTCCTGCTTTCCGGGGATATCGACGCGATAGACTTTGCTGACTCCGTTCTTGTTGTCGCTCAGCTTTGCATCCACCGACTTGACGGCATCTTCGTAACTGGGATATTCGGCCAGCACACTTGGCTCGTTGAAATATTCCATGCCGAACATGTAATGATATTTGCGCGCCTGACTGGCAGACATACCCTGCGCAGAACCGAATTCTTCGACCTTGCCCAGCGCGCTGGCCATTTTGGCGTAATCATCGCTCAGGTCGCCCTTCATGCGGTATGCATTTGCCATGTAAACGGGATTGGTATAGCTCACTTGTATTTCGTCATTTACTTTGGTGATCGCCACTCTTTGGATCGCCCCGAACCCGCCGTGTTCCGATTCGGCGGCATTCTTTTTCAGCTCGTCGTTCGTGACGATCAGTATCTCGGCATCGGCATAAGGCGAATAGTCGCCTACCACGGTAAATCCACCCGCAACCAATGCCGCTTTGGCCTGGCCGGCTTTTTCCGCAATCGTTCCGGTGCCTTTTGAGGCAAGCACGAACGGTTTCAATTTTACATCATCGGCCATCGCATTACTGATACCCAGCAGCAGCAATGCCAATAATAGAAATTTATTTAGTAACAATTTGTTCATCATGTCCCCCCTCCACAGCGCGTTTAAGTACGGATATTTACTTTAAGTTTTTCTGGATTTTCAGGGTTGAACCAGGCCAATTTTTCCCTGAGCTTGACGACACCGCCGACGATGATCAAAGTCGGGGCATGCAGCTGTTCGACTACCGCTTTTTCGGGCAGCGTTGCAAGCGTGCCGGTAATGACACGCTGATTCTTAGTGGTGCCTTGTTGGACGATGGCTGCGGGGGTATCTCCGGACAAGCCGTGGGAAACGAGTTCGGCACAAAGCGTTGCCAGCCCGAGCAGGCCCATGTAAACCACGATGGTTTGTTTCGGGCGGGCCAGCGCCTCCCAGTCGAGATTCATGCTGCCGTCTTTCAAGTGGCCGGTGACAAACACGCAGGATTGCGCATGGTCGCGGTGCGTCAGCGGAATTCCCGCATAGGCAGACACGCCGGAGGCGGCAGTAATACCCGGAACGACCTGGAACGGAATCCCTTCCGCAGCCAGGGTCTCGATTTCCTCTCCGCCCCGCCCGAAAATGAACGGGTCGCCGCCCTTCAGGCGCAATACCCGCTTTCCTTCCTTGGCCAGTCTGACCAGCAACTCATTGATCTCTTCCTGCCTCAATGTGTGATCGTCGCGTTTCTTGCCTACATAAATGCGCTCTGCATCGCGCCGCGTCATGTCGACAATCGGTTTGGTCACCAGATTGTCATAAACCACCACGTCGGCCTTCTGCATCAAACGCAAGGCGCGAAACGTCAGCAAGTCAGGATCACCCGGGCCCGCGCCAACCAGATAAACTTCGCCGCGCTGGATATTGTCCTCGCTTTCCAGCATCTGCAGCAGCAGCGTTTCCGCGCTGCCTTCATCGCCGCTCAGCACTTTTTCGGCGACCACGCCTTCCAGCACATTCTCCCAGAAGATGCGGCGCTTTGCCGGATTGGCGACGCGCAGCTTGACCCGCTCACGGTAACGTTCCGCGAATCCGGCCAGCCTGCTGTAGTTCTGCGGAATCATGGTCTCGAGCTTGCCGCGCATCAGGCGTGTCAGCACCGGCGACGCGCCGCCGCTCGAGAAGGCCACCATCAGCGGCGAACGGTCGAGGATGGCGGGCATGATGAAGCTGCACAACTCGGGATCATCCACCACGTTCACCGGGATGTTGCGCGCGTGCGCAAGTCCGGAAACTTGCCGGTTGACGCCACGATCATTGGTTGCAGCAATGACCAGCATCACGCCCTCAAGATGTTGTACTTCGAAACGGGAGACGATTGCCTCGACGCCTGATTGTTCCGCCAGCGCAGGCTCGATTTGCGGCGCGACCACGCGCACCTTTGCACCGGCCTCGAGCAGTACGCCCGCCTTGCGCTTGCCGACTTCGCCGCCGCCCACTACCAGGCATTGCTTGTTGCGGACATCGGCGAAAATGGGCAGATAATCCATCACTTCACCGCCTTCAGGATCAGCGGTACCAGCGCCTCAGGCAGCCTGATATTCCCCGAAAGCGCGAATTCATGGGCATTCGATGACATTTTCTGCCAGGTCTTGCGTATGATCGGTATCCACTTCGCTTCGTCGTACTCGGGGTGCTGCGCGACAAACCCGGTCAGGTAATGTTCGATGAAAACCAGATCGACCACGTCTTCCATCAGTTGTGTCTCGGGATTGACCTTCAAGCCCTTCTTTCCCACGATTTTCCCGACGCGTTCCGTCATCACGCCGTCATAGCCCGCATTTTTCATGAGTTGCCCGACGCTATCGGCGTGAAACTTGTACAGCCCGGTGCGCCATTGCAGGTAACCTTGCTTGTCCATGGGGTAGTTGCTGCGCGGTATCTTCCAGCGCTGGATATGCTGGGCACGCACGGCGAGTTTGACAGCCTCGGATGCATCGGGAATATAGCGCTCCTGCATCTCGGTCATGCGCTGTGAATAAAGCAATTCCTTCGGATACTCCTTGCCGTCGGCGGTCTCCCGGTTCGGGTCTTCCGCATTTGCCTGGTCGATGGCTGCGATTGCCGCCTGGTAACATAGTTGTGTCATAGCGCTTTCTCATTTGCTGATTTCGGGCCGGCTTTTCGTAATTCCCGTTGCCGCCGGACGAAGGAGACGAAGCGGGTGGCCCAGTAGCAACTGCCTATGCTGCGCAGGTGGGTATAGGATGCCAGCAGGTTGTGCAGAACAAGACCGTCACTGTTTCCGTCTATGCCGTAACCGCGCTCGACACGGTAAGCGAATCGGCTGTCCTGCGGAAGATTCTCAAGGCTTGAATAATGGAATTCATGCGCCTTGATCTGCCTGGCTGTGGTGTTGGGACGCGGCCACGGATGAGCCTCGTCTTCCTTAAGATGGACATAGCCTCGCCCGACGGGTTTGTCGTGCATCTTCACATCACCGGGAATCGCGCCGACCATCCGGAAGGTGCGCCCCTGATATGCTATTCCGCGCGACAGATACATCAAGCCGCCGCATTCGGCATAGGCCGGCATGCCATTTTCGATGGCCACCCTGATCGCTTCGCGCAATGAGGCGTTCGCCTCCAGTTCGGCAGCACAGGTCTCGGGGAAGCCGCCGCCGATATACAGCGCATCAACAGCCGGCAAACGGGCGTCGCGCAGGGTGTCGAACGGCACCAGCTCGGCACCCGCCGCTTCCAGCGTATCCAGATCGTCGGCATAGTAAAAACCAAAGGCACGGTCGCGCGCGATACCGATGCGCACCTTGTCACCGGAGATAAGCGGGCTCACCTCAGCCTTGTGCGGAACATCGAGTGGTTTCTTTTTCGACAGTGCGAGCAGTTTGTCCAGATCGACCTGCTGGGAGATGGCTTCGCCTATCTGCCTGATTTTTGCCGTTGCCACATGCGATTCGTTGCTCGGCATCAGGCCGAGATGGCGCTCCTCGATGCTGAGCCGCTCGTCGTGATGGACCGCACCGACAACCGGCACATCGGTGTAGTGCTCGATTACGCTGCGCAGCTTGGCTTCGTGCCGGCTGCCGCCAAGATTGTTCAGTATCACGCCGGTTATGTTGACGTCCCGGTCGAATGCCTGGTAGCCGAGTATCAGCGGGGCGATCCCGCGTGTCATGCCGCGCGCATCGATCACCAGGAACACCGGAAGGTCGAGCAATTTGGCCAATGCGGCGTTGCTGTTGCTGCCATCCAGCGCAAGACCGTCATAGAGCCCCTTGTTTCCTTCTACGAGGTTGACTTCCTTGCTGTGGCGGGAAAAGGTGGCGACGATGTCGTCGCGTTCCATCAGATACGGATCAAGATTGCGGCAGGCGCGCCCCGAAGCCTGTCCAAGCCACATCGGGTCGATGTAGTCGGGTCCTTTTTTGAAAGGCTGGACGATGAGACCGCGGTTGTTCAATGCGGCACACAATCCTAAACTGACCATCGTTTTTCCAGAAGACTTGTGCGCAGCTGAGATCAACATCCGATACATGGCAAATTTAATCGGGTGACCTCTTATAATCGTTGCGGGATTTGCTCTGGCGGCATGAAATTCAATGCATGGACGCCTATAGTGGTAATCAGGAAAGCGATAGCCAGGCCGCCAAAACCCAGCAGGAATTCATACAGCGAAGGCTGGTACTGCCCGATCTGTCCGTCCCAGAAGGTGCTGGTTACTTCATAACCCGGGAATATATCCAGCGGAAAGGCCTGCCCGCCGATAATGAACACATAGAGCAGCGCGAAACTGCCTAGAATGACCATTATTGAAGCGAATACGACAAATTTTGTTTTACCCAGGCTGGGGTGATATATAAGCAACAACGGCAGCACGCTTCCCAGCACCACATAGCCGGCCCAGAACATCCATGGATAGATACCGCCGCTCACCAGAATGAAATGCTCGAAAGCAGTCTGTTTCGCGAAATAAAGATTGCTCAGGTGGTAAACCGCAACCAGATAAAGCGTCCCGAGCACGAAGATGCCGAGAAGATTCCTCATGCGCTTCAGTATTACCGGATCTTGTATCCTGTTGTTCCAGTTATACATCGTCGACTGTACAACATGGAAAACTGCCAATCCCCAGGTGAAGGACATAACCAGGAACATTGGCGGCAATATTGCCGAAGCATAAGCCTGCCGGGCGACCAGAAAAGCGAATATCAGTCCGGTGCCGGTAGTCAGGATGATGCGCCAGGCAAACACGACGAGACCGGCGGGCTTGATCCAGCGATTCATGCGTCGTTCCAGCAAGGTCCACGTATAGATGGCGACAAAGGTGAACAGCCCGCTATACAGCACGATATTCCACGCAAATACCGAGGTCAGGTTGAAGTGGGTTGCCGCAACGATAATTCGGTCCGGCCGGCCAAGGTCCAGCATCAGCACGGCCAGTCCTCCGGCCAACAGGGCAATGGAAAGCATGCCGGCCAGGGGCGCACGCCCCTTGTATACCCCTTTGCCGAAAACAGAACCGATGGAGGCAATGTTCAGTACGCCGGAAGCCGTGACGATCATGAATATCGCGAACACGTGCGGCATACCCCAGACGATCTGGTTATTCATCCCGGTGATGATATGGCCGTGTGTCTCCATCATGTGAGCCGCATACAGCCCCATCATCGCGACCAGTCCGCCCGCAGCAAGCAATGCGTAATAAAGTCTGGTCTTGAATCGCAATGGAGAATGGTTGGCCATTATATTTATATTCCCTGGTAACGAAGGCCGGTATCCAGCCCCAGATCAGCGCGAATCTGAGTGGAAGACACCGTGCGGATTTTCTTGGCTATCTCGCTGTCCGGGTCTTTGAGATTGCCGAACAGGATGGACTTGTTCGGGCAAGCCTCGGCACAGGCGGGTATCTTGCCATTATCGACACGTTGCACGCACATCGTGCAGCTTTCCACGGTGCCTCTGCCGCGCGGCACATCAGGTTTCTGGTCGTGCAGCGGTTCGTGCACAAAGGACCGCGCCTTGTAAGGGCAGGCCATCATGCAGTAGCGGCAGCCGATGCATAGATGCTTGTCTACCAGCACGATGCCGTCGGCACGCTTGAAAGAGGCGCCGGTCGGGCAAACATCGACACAAGGCGGCTCTGCGCAATGCTGGCACATCATCGGCAACGCAAGCTGCCGCCCGGTGCGCATGTCCTTGAGTTCGACCTTGCGTATCCATTGCGAATCGGTCGGGCTCAATCCGCCGGACAGGCCGTTCTCTTTGTTGCAGGCTTTCACGCATTTGTCGCAGTCTGCACAGTTCTCGGTGTCGATCAGCATGCCCCAGCGCACTTTGCTCGAAACCGGCTCGGTATCCCCGCGCGCCATGTCGAACATCAGCATTCCAGGAGCAATAGCAACTGCCGCCGCCCCAACCGAGGTTTTCAGAAACTGCCTGCGCTCCTCATTCGTGTCAGTCATTTTGTCTCCTCCTGGGCCAAAGCGGTGCTTCGCTTGCTGGAGTGGCATTCGAAACAATCGATCTTGACCGCCTCGTAACGGTGACAACCTTCGCAGAAACTGTCGGGGCGCCCGATCACACTGTTGTCGCGCAGACTGGCATGGCATTCGACGCAGTTCTTGAGGCTGTACTTGCTGCCGCGTATGCCCTGGTGAACGGTTTCATCACGCTGCTTGAAAAGCACCTTCATGTGATTCACGCGCATCCACTCAGTCGGCGCAACACAATGCCCGCCCTTGCCGATATCGAGCTTGGGCATGCCGTAGCTTTCAGTAGCCCCGGCTATGTTTGTAAGGCACAACATAGCAACAAGGAATATGGCAATGCGGACAGAAACCGTCACGAGCAGATCAAGGTGCAAGGCGCGGCGGAGCGAACTGCGAGACATACCTTGAAGGTAGGCGAGCAGTGAGTGAGCACGCAACACAGCAGATTGATCGCGCAGTAGTTTCATGTCCGTATTACTCGCCCAGGCCCATCTGGATGTAACCGGTCGGGCACACATCCGCGCAAATATGGCAACCGATGCACTTGTTGTAATCGGTATCCACATAACGACCAAGGGTCGCCTGATTCTTCTTCACGCGGAACACGGCCGTCTGCGGGCAGTACACCACGCAGTTGTCGCACTCGAAACACATGCCGCAGCTCATGCAGCGCTTGGCTTCGGCAACTGTCTCCTGTTCATTCAGAACACCGAGGCGCTCCTCGAAGTTCCCCAGCGCAGTTTCCTTGTCCAGCGTGATGATATTGCGCTTGTTGCGGGCAACGATCGAGAAATGGCCAAGAAACAGCTTTTCATGCGGGATCACATAGCGGTCCGAACGGTCGTCGAAATTGTGCACCGCAATATTGGAAGCATACGTTCCGCGCAGCGGTTCATGGATCTCTTTGACCTCCAGACCTTTCTCCATCATCTTGCGCATCAGGTCGAACTGGTGCGCATCGATCTTGGGCCGCTTTTCGAGATCCTTGCCTTGCAGGTAATTATGTATGCCGTCCGCCGCAATCGAGCCGTGGCCGATCGCAGTGGTCAGCAGGTGCGGGCGTATGATGTCGCCGCCGGCGAACACGCCTTTCTGTCCGGATACCAGATAGTTGCGATCCGTCGAGACCGCACCCTTGCCGTTGTTGAATTCCTCCAACCCGGTAAAGTCCACTGCCTGGCCGATCGCGGACACGATCAGATCCGAGGGAATATCCTCCTCGGTACCCTCGACATTCTTGATCTCCAGTTTGCCGCCAACCAGCTTTGCCTCGCACTGGATGACGCGCAAAGCGGTTGCTCGCCCGTCTGCGCCGCGCACGATGCCGATCGGTGCAAGACCGCCGCGTATTGCGATACCTTCTGCAAGCGCCTGTTCGATTTCATGTTTGTTGGCCTGCATCTTGTCGATGGCGAAGATTGAGGTCAGCGTCACTTCGGCACCCTGCTTCACCGAAATTTCGGCCACATCATGGGCCATCTGCCCAGCAATGGCCTGTTCGAAATCGGTCGGTTTGGATTCCTCCAGATGGCCAAGACGCCGCGCGACGGTTGCAACGTCGATCGAAGTATCGCCGCCGCCGACCACCACGACGCGCTTGCCGACATGCTGAAGCCGGCCGTCGTTGAAGGCCTTCAGGAAGGCAGTCGCTGTCACCACATTGGGAGCGGCACTATCCTCCAGCGGCAACGCGCGTCCGGCCTGTGCGCCCATGCCAAGGAAAACGGCATCGAAATCCTTGCGTAACTGTTCCAGCGTGATGTCCGTACCCACGCGGCAATTCATCCGGGTCTTCACGCCCAGATCGGTGATGCGTTTGATCTCCGCATCCAGCACTTCGCGCGGCGTGCGGAATCCCGGAATCCCGTAACGCATCATTCCACCCAGATGTTCGTGGTCGTCGAACACGGTGACCTCATGTCCCTTCAGGGTGAGTTGGTAGGCGCAGGACAAACTGGCCGGTCCGCCGCCGATAACCGCCACTTTCTTGCCGGTGGGCTTTGCGTCGGTATGGTAGGCAAGGTTGTTGGCAATTGCATATTCCCCCAGGAAATGCTCCACAGAATTGATGCCGACGTGGTCTTCCAGCGCATTGCGATTGCAGCCCGTCTCGCACGGCGCGGGACAAACCCGGCCCATAACCGACGGAAAAGGATTTGCTTCGGTCAGACGGCGGAATGCATATTCCTGCCAGGGCATGACGGGTTTTCCGTCTGCACCGACCGGAACTTTCTCGGTGCCGCGGGCGATGGCCAGGTAGCCGCGGATGTCCTCGCCTGCAGGGCAGCTTCCCTGGCAGGGCGGGGTGGACTGGATATAGGTCGGGCATTTGTGCGAAAAACTCGCCTGCAGGATCTTTTCGTTCAAGCGGCCGACTTTGTTGTCGCCGTCCTTGAAGCGTCGGAACGTTTTTGGTTGAGTAGTTTCAGTTGTTGTTGACATTACCAGCCTCCAATTAATTGTTATTTCCCGCCCAGCTTGATCGCGTTGCTGACCAGCTGGTGAACACCGCCAACCATTTTCCTGTCGAAGCCGTAAATCGGCATGACCTTGCTGAACTGGGTCTTGCAAATGGCGCAGATGACTGCCAGAAAGTTGACCCCCTGCTGATCCACGACTTGTTGCAATACTTCCATGCGCGGCAAGGCACCCTTTACGCGCAAATCCATCAGATCATCCGTCAGCAGCCCGCCGCCGCCGCCGCAACAGAATGTTTTTTCGTGCGTGGTGTCCGGATCCATCTCGACGAAATGATTGGCCACCGATTTGATGATATTGCGCGGGATGTCGAACTGCCCGCCCGGATAACCTCCCATGCTGGAGCCGCGCGCCACGTTGCACGAGTCATGGAAAGTGATGATGTGATTGTCGTTGGCTTCCTTGTCGAATGACAGCGCGCCGCGCTCGATCAGGTCCCAGGTAAATTCGCAAATATGGGTCGGCTGCTTGTAGCGGTGATCGAGCTGCTTTTGCAGCATCTGGGCAAACTTGTCGTCCGGATCGGCGCCCTCGCCCACGCCGCTCAGCGTATTCCAGAAACTGTAGGCGACGCGCCATGCATGGCCGCATTCACCGACCACGATACGCTTGACGCCCAGCTCCAGCGCGGCCTGGCGGATACGCAGCGCGACTTTGCGCAACTGCTCGTAATTGCCGATGAACAGGCCGAAGTTGGCGGCCTCGGATGACATCGAGGACAGCGTCCAGCTGGTCCCGGTCGCGTGGAATACCTTGGCATAACCGATCAGGCTGTCGATATGCGGCTCGGCGAAGAAATCTGCCGAAGGAGTGATCAGCAATACTTCCGCGCCCTTGACATCGATCGGGAAGCGCACGTCGATGCCGGTGGCCTCCTTCACATCCTCTTCCAGCCCTTCCATCGTGTCGATCAGAGCCGGCCCCGGCAGACCGAGGTTGTTGCCGATCTTGTGCACCTTGCCGATGATTTCGATATCGTACTTTTGCCCATAGCCGACGGAATCGAGGATATCGCGCGCTGCCATCGTCACTTCGGCGGTATCGATACCGTAAGGGCAGAACACCGAACAGCGCCGGCATTCGGAACACTGGTGAAAATAATTGTGCCATTCGTCCAGCACTTCGCGGGTCAGGTCGCGCGCGCCGACCAGCTTCGGAAATATTTTCCCGGGCCAGGTGAAATAGCGCCGGTACACACTGCGCATCAGATCCTGGCGCGCCACCGGCATGTTCTTCGGATCCTGGGTGCCGATGAAGTAATGGCATTTGTCGGAACAAGCGCCGCAGTGCACGCAGGCATCCATGTATACTTTGAGCGAACGGTACTTGCCCAGCAGTTCGCCCATCTTGGCGATGGCTTTGTCATGCCAGTCGTCTACCAGCTTGCCGGGAAATCCCAGCGCCTCGTTCATCTTTTCGTTGGCAACATAAGGACCGCTTCCCTCCATCGCCCCCGGCTTCAATGCGGGAACAATGGGAATGACGCGGTAGGCCGGTGCGGTAAGTTCCGCCATGTTAACCCTCCGATTCCAATTTTCTGGCCCACGCTGCGATATGGCGTTTCTCGCGAGAATCGTCGGCCTGATTGCGGCTGGGCGAGAAGAACAACCCGGGTGCATGCAGCAGCTTGCTGATCGGGAAAATCATTATTAATAAAGCGACCAGCGATAAATGCAGGTACAGCAGAATATTTGAAGGCAGGGTCTGCAAATCAAAATGCATCAGTCCGAGCATGAATCCCTTCACGGCAATCACATCGCCGTGAACCACAAATCTCATCATCAGGCCGGACAAGCCGATCGTCAGGATCAGCACCAGCATCAGGTGATCAGAGGGAGTGGAGATGTAGCGGATACGTTCGACGAAGATGCGGCGCGCCAAAAGTCCCGCCAAGCCGAGCACCATGGTGATGCCTGCATACATGCCGAACGGCTGTATGAAAGCGACCCAGGACCAGACAGGTTCGGTGAAATAGCGCAGGTGACGCAACAGGACGAGGAGCAGGCTGGCATGAAACATCCATCCCAGGACCCATGTCCACAAATTCGCCTTGAACAGGCTCTCGAACAGGACGACCTCGCGCGTCATCCGCAACACCACACCGCCGGTCGAAACAGGCGCCGGCGTGGTGGGTATCTTGAGCGGGGCGGGAGTACGGGTATATACGCTGATGCGATACAACAAACCCACAACAAAAACCAAAGTGGCAAAGTAGAACAGGATTGCGAATAAGGTGCTCATCATGGGTCGGCCGTGGTCTTTCCGTTTTACAACCGGGTCAGACGCAACCTGTCGGCTTGGGCAGCCCGGCGATCTTGCAAGCCTGTTTGCCCGGACCATACGGGAACAGACCGTACAGATATTCGCTGTTGCCTTTGTCGGCGCCCAGTTTCTTGCCGATTGCCTTGGTCAGCACGCGAACAGCCGGGGCGATCTGGTACTCCTCGAAATACTCGCGCAGGAAATTGATGACTTCCCAATGCTGTTCGGTCATTTCGACGTTTTCAGTTTTTGCGATGTACTCGGCGACATCCTTGTTCCAGTCCGCCAGATTAACCAGATAGCCCTCTTCGTCGGTTTCATATGTTTTTCCAGCAACTTCGATGGTGGACATGTTAGTTCTCCTTAAATATCAATGAAAATTAAAGCCAGGATTGGCAGTTGGTATTGGTCGTGGTGAGCTCGACAAAGCCGCCGTAATCGACCGGCATGATCCCCGCGATGATGCGATCTGCCAGTCCGCGTGCCTCAAGATCAGGCTTCAAAACATGGATCTTGAAACGCTTCATCGCTTCCTGCATTCTACTCTCGAATGCATTGCCGGATGTGGCAGCATAGACCGCGTCTTCGATAAGCAGGATATCCCCGGATGGCGCAACACGCAGGCAACTGTCCAGAGCACTGTTCATCATTGGCGATTTGTTGATGATATGTAGCATTCGCGCTTCTCCTAGAAACTCAAGACGACGTCTTGCTGGTCCATCAACTCGCCCATTTCTGTACGACCCAGCACGGTCACGTCAACCAGCAAGTCTTCCTCGCTGAGGCCGCGTGCTTCCATTGATTCTTTTTCGACATACAGCTTCTCGATGTCATAACCTTCCAGCGCACGGTAGGCAGGCGAAAAATTCTTGGTTTCGATACCCTTGGTCTGCTGGCCCTTTTTCAACTGGTACACACCGTCATCCAGGAATACCAGGGAAACATCCTGATCGAAAGCGGCGGTGATCAGCACCACCTCGAGCGATTCCAGCGCGTAAATCGTGCCGTAAGGGGCTTTGCGGTTGACAAACATGAATTTCTTAACATCACTCATCCCGCTCCCCCTAATCACCGAACACGATCAAACGATCTGTCTTGACACCCGCTTCAACCATCTGCCCCAGGCCGGAAATCCTGAAGCCCTTAGCCAGATTTTCCTCCTTGATGCCGCGGCGCAGAGCCGCCGCGACGCATACAACCAGATCCACACCATGCTCTTCGTTGAGCTTACCCCAGCGATTCACGATATTCCGGTCATCCTGTGGAGGCTCGGTCAGCTTCGATGCGTTGTTCACGCCATCGTGATAGAAAAACACCCGCCATACTTCATGGCCCTTTTCTATCGCCGCCTTGCAGAACAGGTACGCGGAATCGCTGGACTGGTGCTGGTAAGGCCCCTCATTGACGACTATTCCAAATATCATGCAGCCAACTCCCGGTTAAAAGCGAATATGCGTGGAAGCATTGAACGTGGAACGCGAACCGCGCCAGTCGTCGATCAGATATTTGGTGAACGGCAGCTCGGTCTTCTCGAAGAAGCGCGGCCAGCCGATACGGTCTATCCAGTCAGCCATGCGCTCCCACGGACGGGCATCATCCTTGTACACGTGCAATATCCGCTTTACCACCACGCTGACCTCGGGCCATCTTGGCGGGTTGTTGGGCAGGCCGGACGCAACCATTTTCATGAAGGTCGGCTTGCCGCGCGCATTGGAATTCTTGCCGCCAACCCAGATTGCCAGCTTGGAATACTCCGGATCATTGATCTGCATCGGCGGGCATGGAGGATAGCAGGCACCGCAGCACATGCATTTGGTCTCGTCGATCTCCAGTGAAGGCTTGCCGTTCACCATGGCCGGTCGTATCGCCGCAACCGGGCAACGCGCGACCACAGTCGGCCGCTCGCATACGTTGGCAACCAGATCATGGTTGATCACGGGCGGCTTGGTATGCTGAACGATGATCGCCAGATCAGCCTGACCGCCGCAGTTGATCTCGCAGCAGGACGTGGACAAATGCACGCGATTGGGCATTTCCTCGCGCTTGAATTCCGTGATCAGCTCATCCATCAGAGCCTTCACCACGCCGGACGCATCGGTACCCGGGATATCGCAGTGCAACCAGCCTTGCGTGTGCGCGATCATCGAAATCGAATTGCCGGTGCCGCCCACCGGGAAGCCGTGCTTCTCCAGTTCGGCAATCAGCGGATTGACTTTTTCCGCCTTGGACACCATGTACTCGATGTTGGAGCGGATTGTGAAGCGCACGTGGCTTTCAGCGAACTTGTCGGCGATATCGCAAAGCAAGCGGATCGTTCCCACGTCCATCTGGCGCTGCGTGCCGGCACGCACAGTCCATATCTCGTCACCGCTATACGCGACATGATGCAAAACGCCGGGACGGGGACGGTCATGATATTTCCACTTACCATAGTTCTTGATCATCAGCGGATGCAGGTACTTCTTGTTGTCCGGTACCCCGGTTTCTTTCGGCTTGCGTTTCTGGGCGGGCTTTTCTTGAACAGCTTGATTCATTTTTTTCTCCTCGACTCAGGCGGCTTGCTTTTTGGCGTTGATCTTGGCTACTTCCTCGTCCCATCCGTCGGTGCGGACATACGGATTGGTGCGCGGGGTCGAGACCATGTTCGGATCAACATCGATTTCCACGCCTTCCAGGAAATTGATCAGACCGATGCGCTCGATCATCTCCCCGGTGCGCTCGTGCTCCAGTGCATTTTCCGCGAAGAAGTCGATGGTGCGCTGCGCCAGGTCGACCAGTTTCTGCACTTCATCTTCAGTCTCAAGCTTCATGAACGGAACGATCACCGTCCCCATCAGGCCGCCGATCTTCAGGGTGCTCTTGCCGCCGATCAGCACGGTTGCGCCTTTGTCTACGCCGGTCGACAACGCGCCTGTCATCACATTGATGCAATGCATGCAACGCACGCAATCATGGTTGTCGATCTCGATCGCATGGGTGTCATTGATCGCGACGCTGGAGATGCTGGGTCCCTTCTTGACATCCTTGATCTGCTTGAGCTGCAAAGTCTTGGTCGGGCAACGGGCCACGACGTCGTTGACCAGCTCGTCCATGCCGTGCTTGGCAAACCACTTCTTGGCCATCGCCTCATCGGTGCGTATGTTGTCGCGCCAGGTCCCGATCACCGCCATATCCGAACGCTGCACCGAATTCATGCAGTCATTCGGGCAACCGGAGAACTTGAACTTGAATTTGTACGGCAGGGAAGGACGATGGATATCATCGAGGAAGGTATTGAGAACGTTGCGCTGGGCATTGGCTTCGTCGTAGCAGGATTGTTCGCATCGCGCCGCGCCCACGCAGGACATCGAGGTTCGCACTGCCGGACCGGCGCCGCCGAGGTCGAAACCCATTTCGTTGATTTCGTCGAAGGCATGCTGCACATTTTCGGTGGTCGCGCCCTGGAACATGATGTCGCCGGATTGGCCATGGAACGCAATCAGGCCGGAACCGTGCTTTTCCCAGATATCGCAGAATTTGCGCAAAGTATCGGTATCGTAGTGCATGCCGGGAGGCGGCATCACGCGCAGGGTATGGAATTCGGTGCAGTCCTCGTAAACTGGCTTGCCGGCTTCATCCTTGAGCTCGGTAAAACGTGGAATAATTCCGCCGCCATAGCCAAACACACCCACGGTGCCACCTTTCCAGTAACCCTTTTTGGTCCGGTAAGATGTTTCGAGCTGTCCCAGCAAATCCACAACATAGTCTTTATTCTTGGCCAACTCTTTCAAGCCGGTCACAAAACTGGGCCACTGACCAGACTCAAGCTGATCGAGGTTTGGGGTATCATGCATTTTCTTAGCCATCACAATTCTCCTGTTTTGTCGCGTTGCCTGGGGCTTACTGCTGGCAAACGATTTAATGACCCGGCAGAGGCGGGAACGTATAATCTGTCTGGACTTTACCTGCTTCCGGCCAGTCCATGTCTTTTGCTGTATTAGAATACTACGATATATCTTCAATCACAATCCATCACCCTTAGCGGTTATCAATAATAACCCTTATGGGTAGTGCTTGACTTCCCTGAGTAGTATTTCAAAATCAAGTACATTAGCGATAGACTAATAACTCGAACAAGTTCCGTTCGGAATAGGCCCGCGAGCGTTATCAACGAACCGGGCGACAGGAAAATAATATGGCGACAATCAGCGAACTGGCAAAACTCAGGGTCCCCTTGGGTGGCCAGGAAATCGAACTGCAACAGATCGATCACGTGGAAGGCGGGATGAGTCTGTTGCGCCTGCGTATCCGGGAAGGCAAGCGCTTTACCATTTTCGATATCGACCCTGCCACCGCCCGGCAATGGGCGGGCGTTATGCAAGACTGGGCCGAGACACAGAAGCCGCAAACAAATGACTGACAAGCCGCTCCCCGACATGATCGACCTGACGTTCGAGCTTCAGGGTGAAACGCTGCCCGTCGCTTACCGTTCCGCCCTCTGGAATGCGCTGTTGGGGCAGCTGCCCTGGCTCGCCGAAGAAAAGTCGGTCGGCGTTCTGCCATTGCAGTCGACAATCTATGGCCAGGGTATCCTGCTCGCCAAACGTTCCAGGCTGGCAATTCGCATACCGGCAACGCTGGCCGAACCGGTTGCGGCGGGCTTGACGGGAAAGCAACTCGATATAGCCGGGAGTGCCTTGCGCCTGGGGAATGTGAAAGCGCGACAGATCCAGCCCTATCCGACGATACACGCGCACATTGTTACCGGTTCAAGCGATGAAATTATTTTCGTCGACGAAATCAGGGAACAGATGGAAGGTTTGGGGGTTGCGGGAAAACTGATTTGCGGCAAGCGCGTCACCGTCGACAACGGACAGCGGTCCATTCAGGGTTACAGCCTGGTATTGCATGACCTGAAACCCGAAGCATCGCTCGTATTGCAATATGCCGGTCTCGGCGTTGACCGTGAATTTGGTTGTGGTATTTTCATACCTTATAAAGTCATTACCGGGCTAAGTGAAGATTAGGCATTTTTTAATTTACGATGGAGATCAGAGATGAGCTATACAGTTGCTGGAAGGGAAGTTGAAACCGATGATGACGGCTACCTGCTGGAGCCGGATTACAGCGAGGAAATTGTCAGCATTATCGCGGCTGCCGAAGGTATCGAGCTTACCCCCAAACATTGGGAAGTCGTCAATTACATGCGCAACGAATACCGCGAAAATGGACACACTCCCAATTTCCGCAATATGCTGAAGGGTGTCAATGAATTCTGGCCCGAAGCGGACAGCAAGGCCCTGTACGATCTGTTTCCAACCGGCCCGGCCAAACAGGGAGCAAAAGTTGCCGGCCTGCCGCAGCCTTATGGCAAGGGCGGGTATTAGTACGGCGATATTTCTGGACTAACGGGACATCTATCATGAGTACTCAAGAATTGCACGCCAACGTCAAACTGGATATGCGCGGCCTGACCTGCCCGGCTCCCCTGCTGGGAGCCAAGCGCGTGGTCGACGACCTGAAAATGGAACAAGTCCTGCTGTTGATTTCCGACTGCCCGGGCACCAAGGATGATCTTTTTTCATGGGCTGAACAGACCCACAACAAGGTTTTGAGAACGGAAGCGATGCCGGATGGCGGCACCGGCTATTACCTGATGAAGGGCAAGGGAGCTTCGCATCAGGCGAATGTGGTTCTCGATATTCGCGGCGTGCATTGCCCGGGACCTATCGTGGAAGCCAAAAAACTGCTGAACGGCATGAAGTCAGGGGAAATCCTGAAACTGATCAGCAATTGCCCCGGCATCCGTTCCGACATCGTCGGCTGGGCGGAATCGACCGGAATCAATATCGTCAGCACGATCGAGGCTGCTGCGGGCGAGTATGAATTTTTCCTGAAGAAGGGCTGACCGATCAACGGCCCACCTGACATGCGCATAAAAAGCCAATGGTTCAAGAGTGAGCGGGAGAAGACACCGCAGGAGATCGCCGGCGCAATGGCGTTTACCATCTGGCGCATCGCCGACAACGCACTCAAGCATACCCGCAGCGCAAATTTCGAAATCGCGATCGGCCCGCAATATTTTTCATTCATCACCGAATTTCTGATATTCCTGGTCCAGGTGGCTGACCGCGTTGCCCATCGCCAATTGTCCGCCGACGACCGCTTCGCCTTTACCAGCACCCTGGCAAACCGCGTCGCGGAAACACTGACGGAAAACCAGAGCCGCCTGATGGATGACAACATCACCAATTTCAAGCAACAGTTCATCGACAAACTCAACCAGCGCGCGGGTGAATATGCCGAATTCCGCTACGGGGTCGACGGTCCCGAATTTGCGTTCACCCGCTACCTCGCCTTCTGCATGCGCGAAGTCATGGATGAAAAGGATGTGGAATGGGTGGTCGACCAGATGATGAGCATCGAAGCGCCCAATGCGGTGGACATGGTCGAAAAAACCATGAAGAATCTATTCTCAACGGAACCGCCACAGACCCGTATCCGCAAAGTCACCAGCGGTGACTGAGTCCCCGGTTTAACCCAAGGTTCACAGCAACCAATGCAGAATCCACACGATCTCGCCAGCCCATTCGATCTTGAAAACGCCGGTGCCTATCTGCGCTGGCGCGACCGCAAACTGGAACAGGCCATCACCGATTCCAGTGAACTGATCGTCCAGATCGGGGATCCGCGCGCGTTGACCAAAGCCGAATACGCCGGCCTGCAGCAACGTTGCCGGCGCAGCAACATGGTGATTTACGCCACCCATGCCGATCCGGTTGATGAAGCAGCCGTGCAGCGGTTCGGGCTGCAGTTCGGACTGGCCAGGCTGGATGCGAACTGGCTGGCCGGAGAACAGGGCATCACGCGCGTTACCGTATGCGCAGAGGACGGACAGCGGCAGGCATATATCCCCTATACCGACCGCGCGATCAGATGGCATACCGACGGCTATTACAATTCGCCCGAACGCCAGGTGCGCGGCATGATATTGCATTGCGTGCACAGCGCCGGACGGGGCGGCGAGAACCGCCTGCTGGATCATGAGATCGCCTACCTGATGCTGCGCGATGAAAATCCCGATTTCATCCGGGCACTGTCCGCAACCGATGCGATGACCATCCCGGAGCGCACCGATGAACAGGGTGTGGCGCGCGGTGCGCAGGCCGGCCCGGTGTTTTCGGTCGATCCGGCGACCGGCGCGCTGCACATGCGCTACACCGCCCGCACCCGCAGCATAGAATGGAAACAGGACGCGCCCACGCTGGCGGCCGTCGCCGCGCTGGAAAAACTGCTTGCTTCCGACCTGCCGCACATCCATCGCTTGCGGCTGGAACCCGGCATGGGGTTGCTGTGCAACAACGTGCTGCACGACCGCGCCGCCTTTGACGACGATGCGACTGCACCCCGCCTGCTGTATCGCGCGCGCTACCACGAGCGGATTGCAGCCAGCTGATTACGATTCCCCGAAATACAATTTTGGCCAATAAAAAACCCGCCATCATTGCGATGGCGGGCTTGAGGCTACTGCAGCTTTCAAATTTCTAACCGATTACCAGCCGTAGGTCACGCCGATCGAATCTTCGTGCATCTTGATGCTTACATTTTCGCTACCGAACAGTCCTAGAATCGGGCCGGTAACGGTCTGCTCGAAGGCGTGCACATAACCCACGGTCAGCTCGGACTTGTTGGCCAGCGCCCAGGTTGCACCCAGTGTCAGGTGGTTCTGCACCACGCCTGGTGCCAGGACGTTAAGCCATGCAGCGTTATCCGGGATCTGCTGGGTATTGTGGTTGAAACCGGCGCGCAGGGTGAGGCCGGGATTGAGCGCATATTTCACACCGAGCTTGAACACCGTCATGTCTTTCCAGCCGAAGCCGGGACCGTTGTTGGAACCAAACATGACAACCCCCGGGTTAAAGATATTTGGGCTATCGCCTATCGAGGGTACACCCGAATACGCAATGCGCGTCACATCAACGCCGACCGTGGTGGCGTCGTTCGCCTTGACCGCGACACCTACCCCGTAGTTGGCCGGGATGTCGAAGTTGCCCTGGTCGGCGAACAGGCCGCTGTATTTGCTGAACTTGCTCATCGAGACCTTGGGCTGGTAAGTCGCGCCCAGGGTGGCCATGTCACTGACTTGCCCGGTCCAGCCGAGGCGGATGCCGACGCCAGTGGACGTGTCGGTACCATTATTGGTCATGGAGCCCGGAGTGGCTGTGTAACCGGGAGCGTCAAACCCCTGCAGACCGGTTGCCGAGAACATCTGGTAGACCGCGACCAGCGACGCACCCACGGAATTGTTCGGGTTGACTTTCATCGCCCAGGTCGGCGCGATAAAGAGCTGTGACAGGTTGACGCCCGCCGGATTGCCTGACGCGCCACCCCCAAACGGGTTGTTGTTGTACTGGGTGTTCATACCTCCGGCACCATAGACGGTTATGCCGAGCGACATGTCGGGTTTGATCATCTTGTTGTAGCCAAAGTCGGGTATGAAGAAATTCGACCGGCCGTTTCCGTCATACGTACCCAACGCCATTGCTCCACCAGCTCCGGTTGTTGTTTCCGAGCGATCCGGTTTGAACCAGGTCAGGCCGATATCGACACGGTCGCCCACGATGGCCATGCCGGCAGGGTTGGTCGCGGCGGCCATGGCATCTTGTGGCAGCGCAATACCGACACCGCCCATCGATTCAGCTTTGTCGCCTACGCCGATGCGGAAATAACCGTTGGTGGCATGCGCCAGCGGCGAAGCCATCACGCCTGCAGCGAACAACGATACGACAATCTTATTCAATTTCATTGCATTTCTCCTCGCTAATTATAGTAAATGAACCCCCGTTACCACCCCTGCAACTATATAAACAAACAGATATCGGTATCGCCTGCGAACCCCATGAACATCGCGGCACCGCCGTATTCGCACTGCTCGATGAATTCGCTCTTGTCGAATTCGAACAGATCGACCGTCATCTGGCAGGCGATGAATTTCACTTCGGCCTCCAGGCACAGATCGCGCAATTCCTGCAGCGAGGCGACGCCATGCTTCTTGAGCTTCTGCTTCATCATCATGGTTGCCATCGATTCCATGCCGGGCAGCATCTGGACCATCACCGGCATCGGCACCGGCATCGGCATCGCCGGGTTGGCCAGCGGGCTGATCATCACACTGGACAGGTCCTTGCGCAGCAACTGCAGTCCGTAGAAGGTGAAGAAAATTTGCACTTCATAACCCAATGCGGCAGCGGTCGAAGCCAGGATGAATGGAGGATAAGCCATATCCAGCGTGCCTTTGGTGGCGATGATCGCCATTTTCTTGCTCATGTATACCCCCTAAATTATGGTTTGTTCGGAAGAATTACTGCCCTACTTTTTCTTCATGTAAAACGTGTAGACGCCGTTTGCTTCCTCGGTGGACAGCAAGCTGTTGCCGGTTTGATCGGCAAATGCCTGCATATCCTTGACAGCGCCGCAATCCGTCGCAATCATCTTGAGTACTTGTCCGGAAGCCATATCAGCGAGTGATTTTTTGGTTTTCAGGATAGGCAATGGGCAGGACAGGCCGCTCGCATCAAATTCTTTGTCAAAGTTCATCTTTATCTCCTGCAGGTTAATAAAATAGGCGCCAATTTCGTAATTGGTTCTGATTATTGAAACACACATAAGTGTTACGCACTGATTACAAATTTACCGGGGCATTATAGGAATATGGTGCCAACCAGTGTCCATACCCACTTAGAGTTTATGGAATAACCCGTTAGGGTTATTCTTCAAACCGTAAATAATTCCCTTTCAATTTCCGGGTTGGCGGGAATACAAATTACGCCATTTTTCGGCCCGGGTAAATGCATGCAAGCGGGATTCCAGCCTTGCGCACCGGAGAATAAAGTAGAATTCCGACTATTGATCAGCCATCACCGAACGAAATCCGTTTCGCAACCGTTTGATTTACCCCAGCTGATATACCCGGCAATCAACCAGAACCAAGGTGTCACAGGAACCAGGTATGAAATCATTTTATTGTTTTGTCCTTCTTGCATTACTCATGGTCAATTCGGCTTTTGCCGACGAAGCCGCCATCAGGGCAGAGATGGCAAAAAAATTCCCCTATTCAAAAATCATCAGCGTCAGCAAAACTTCTTACCTGGGCTTGTACGAAGTCGCATTCGATGACCATCTGGTCTATACAGACGACAAAATGACCTATATTTTCTCCGGAAACATTCTCGATATGCATACCCTCAGGAATCTGACCGAGGACAGGGAGCAGCAGCTGTATGCAATCAAGTTCGATTCCTTGCCCCTGGATCTGGCGATCAAGAACGTGAAAGGAAATGGCAAAAGAAGGATGGCGGTTTTCACCGATCCGAATTGCTCGTATTGCAAGCGGCTAGAAAAAGCGATAGTCAACCTGACCAATGCGACGGTTTATATTTTCGTGTATCCGATCCTTCCCGGATCGGATGAAAAAGCCAAGGCAATCTGGTGTGCGCCCGACAGGCTCCAGGCCTGGGAGGATCATATGCTGAAGGGGATGGAACCGAAAATGGAAAAAACTTGCGACACGGCAGCCTTGACGAAAATTTCCAAGCAGGCAAAAACACTCGGGATCAACCTGACCCCAACCCTGGTTTTCGAGGACGGCATGATCAAGCCGGGCACATTGACGCTGGAACTGCTCGAGGAACGCCTCGCAGAATCGAGCGGCAAAAATTAAGGCGCGCGCTCAGGCTTCGCTACAGGCGCTGTTTCGGACGGCCACGCAACCGAATCGAAAACGCTGCTGGAGCGGGCCGCTTTTCAATCACTTCAAGGCTGCTGCATCGCGTCGTTGACAATGCCGTAGAGAAGTGCATCCACTGCTTTCAGCGCCTTCTGCGAGGCGGGGGAACCGACTATCTGGGGCTTGCGGTAGGCTACCCTGACTTCTTTGGGTTTTTCCGGCACCACGTAAACCGCGATGACGTAGGGACAAAACACGATGTTGTCCGGGTCGGCCTCCATCATCTTGCGCGACACCACGGCACTGCAAAACTCCAGCGCTTCTGCTTTCAGGAATACCTGCTTGCCGTCCCCAAGATCCTTCCCGGTCCGTTCCAGCATCTCTCCAATATGGGAAACATTGTTGATCACCATTCCCCGGTCCGTGATTGCCATTTTGACATCGTCCCTGACGTCTTCAAAGTTGCCCGTTTTGACCGAAACCGCCATGTGATCGCCCTCCGCCATGGCGCCATGGGCCAATCCGGCGAACAGCAGTATTGGAATCAGTACATTTCTAATCATCCTTACCTCCTCGCTACTCAAAAGTCCATTGTACTGCTTCGTCACTCCTATATTTTTAAATGATCATGACCTGCAT
>JBAUQH010000188.1:0-19557 GCA_049580605.1 Gallionella sp.
GTGCTTGCTTTTCATCGTCCAGGGTGGTCACGTCCTGCCCGTCCAGACGGTAGATTCCTGAACTCGGCCGGTCCAGCAGGCCGATCAGATTGAGCAGCGTGGACTTGCCGGAACCGGAAGGTCCCATGATCGAAACGTATTCGCCGGCGAGCAGTTCGAGGTTGATATCGCGCAATGCGGCCACCTCCTGGTCGCCTACCTTGAACGTGCGCCATACCCCGGTAAACTCGATCATTGGTCGGATGTGTTATCGGATTTGAGTCCCTCGGGCCGCACCCGCGCCCCGGCTTTCACACCGGCGCGATCCAGCGACAACACGATCCGGTCGCCTGCTCTCAGTCCGGCGGTGATTTCAGTCTTGTCCCAGTTGCCCAGTCCCGTCGTCACGGTGCGTTCCTCGAGCGTGCCTTTGTTGTACAGCAGCACGCGATTGCCTTCCAGCAATGCCTGGGTCGGAACGCGCAACACGTTGCTGTGGGAGTCATACACGATCTCGACATCGGCGCTGTAGCCGACCAGCAGATTTTGTATCTTCGGAAGCTGGTCAAATTCCACTTCGACCTCGACGGTGCGCGCCTGCTTCTCGATCTCCAGCACGTAGGGCGCGATACGCCTGACCTTGCCCGCAAAGGTTTTTCCCTTGATCGCATCCAGCGTGATGCGCGCCAACTGGCCGACCTTGACATTGGCCGCATCCACCTCGTCGATCGGCGCACTGACATACATGCAGCTGTCGTCGATCAGGTCGATCGCAGGCAGTGTCAGGATGCCGGGTGGCGAAGGGGTCGCATATTCGCCCAGTTCGCCGCTGATGTCGGCGACGATACCGGTAAACGGCGCGCGCAGCACCATGCGCTGCAAACTGGCGCGTGCCACCGCGATGCGCGAACTGCTTTGTTCGATCTGGCTGTCCGCAGCATCGCATCCGGCACGTGCCACCTTGGCCGCGGATACCTTCTGGTCCAGCCCCTCCGCAGAAATGAATCCGCTCTCCATCAATTGGCGCGCACGTTCGGCTTCTTTTTCCGCCAGATCGGCCTGCACACAAGCCTGATGCGCCTCGGTCTGCGCGGTGGCAAGCTGTTCCTGGGCCAGTTGTTCCTGGGCCTGCAGGTCCTTGTCCCACAATTCCAGCAGTACCTGACTGGCCTTGACGCGCTGGCCCTTCTTCACCAGCAGTCGCGAAATCTGGCCTCCCGACGGGGCTGACAACTTGGCACGGCGACAGGGCTTGACCGTGCCCGCACGGGTGTTGCTGACTATGGCCTCAACCGTGCCAGGTTCCACCGTGGCCAACTCAACTTCAACCGGTTCGGGACGGGAGAAATACCAGACTGCTATCGCGACCAACGCCAGCGCGGCAAGCCATGGCAGGTAGCGCATGAAACGACTGCGTTTGTGCGGGGAAGAAAATGTCATTATTTACCTCAAGAAATCCCGGCTGCCCGTTTCCTGACCGCCAGGATGACGGCTACCCGACATTTGGTTGATCTCGATACTGATATGCACCAATTCGTCATGGATGCTTAATAGCTGCTTGAAATATTCCGGCGACACAGCATTATCCGTAGCAAGACTCAGAATGCAAGCGTACTTGCCCTTGCCCACTCGCCATACATGCAGGTCGTTCAATTGCGCGCTGATCGGCGAAGCGGCGATGGCCCCGCGAATTTCTTCAACCACCGGCGCATCCATCTCGGCATCCAGCAGCACACGGCCCGAATCGCGCAACAAGCCGTAAGCCCATATCGAAACCAGCATCGCGCCGACCAGGCCCATCACCGGATCCAGCCATGAAGCGCCCCACAGCTTGCCTCCGGTCAGCGCGATGATCGCCAGCACCGAGGTTGCCGCATCGGCCAGCACATGCATATAGGCCGAGCGCAGGTTCAGGTCGTGATGGCCATGCTGGCCGTTACCGTGCGCATGTTCGTGATGCGCGTGCGCGTGGTGAGTCCTGTCGTTGAGCAGCCACGCAGAAACAAGATTGACCAGCAGACCGACGATCGCGATCGCGATCGCTTGATCGTAGCGGATCGCGCTTGGCGAAATCAGTCTTTCAACCGATTGGAATACCATCAATCCGGCAACCATCACCAGGAGGATCGCGCTCGTGTAGCCGCCCAACACCTCGATCTTCCAGGTGCCGAACGAAAAACGCGGGTCATGCGCGTATTTCCTGGCGAATACATATGCAAACAGCGAAAGCCCCAGCGCAACCGTATGCGAACTCATATGCCAGCCGTCCGCCAGCAGCGCCATCGAGTTGTAATACCAGCCGCCGGCTATCTCGATCACCATCATCACCGCGGTCAGAACGGCAACGCGCAGCGTGCTTTTCTCGGCGAGCGGGTTTCCGTCGTCAAACTGGTGGGAATGCGTCAGGACAGCGTCAGTATCGTTTTTTTTCATCGGCTATATCTGTTGATTGGTTTCGGGGTTGCTATACGCGGCATTTTACAGCCCCGAACAATCTGCACCGTGATATCAAAAGCAACGCGTACCGCCAGTCAGGGCCGGCCCGGAATTTCGCCAGATCCAAATGACGGGCAAAAAAATGGCTTGCAAGGAGATGTGCAAGCCAAGAGGGGGTATTACTAGGGAGAGAATCTTCAATTACCGTACATAATGATACGCTAATATTTGCCCAAGTCAATACATAATCGCGTTCCCTTCACCCTGTAGCGCTAATCCCCGCCCGCAGCCTGCGTTACAGCAGGTTGGCGCGCAGCTGCGCGGCGCCGCAGCCAGTCGTTCAGGTGCTCCATCGCGACGTAGAATGCCGGCGTGATGTACAGCGTCAGCATCTGAGAAAACAGCAGGCCGCCCACCACGGCAATCCCCAGCGGCCGCCGCGACTCGGAACCCATGCCGGAACCCAGGGCAATCGGCAATGTGCCGAATATGGCTGCGAGTGTGGTCATCATGATCGGGCGGAAGCGGATCAGACAGGCCTGAATGATCGCATCGCGGGCGGAAGCGGCCTGTTCGCGGCGGATCTGCACCGCGAAATCGACCATGATGATGCCGTTCTTCTTCACCAGGCCCACCAGCAGTATCAGGCCGACGAAGCTGAAGATGTTGAGTTCCTGGCCGAAGAGGATCAGCGTCAGCAACGCGCCGAACATCGCGAGCGGCAACGCGGTCAGGATCGTGACCGGATGGATGAAATGCTCGTAAAGAATCGCCAACACCATGTAGATCACCAGCACGGTGATCAGCATCAGCATCGGCATGCCCACCAGCGAATCGCGGAAGGTCTGGGCGTTGCCGGTGAAACTGGCGGTGATATCCGCCGGCAGGCTGCTGCGCGCCAGCGCGTCGACACGGTTGGTGATGTCGCCCAGCGAAGTCCCCGGCGCAAGATTGAAGGATAAGGTCACCGCCGGCAACTGGCCGAAATGGCTCACCGACAACGGTCCCACGCCGGGTGTGATTTCGGCCACCGCGCGCAGCGGCACCAGCTTGCCGTTGTTGGCCGGCACATACAGCGCGTTGAGCGCATCCATGTTCACCTGGTATTCCGGCGCAAGCTCCATGATCACCTGGTATTCGTCGGTCGCGCCGTAGATGGTGCTGACCTGGCCGCCGCCGTAGGCGCCATACAGCGTGGACTGTATCTGCTCGGCGCTGACCCCCAGCGCCGCGGCAGTATCGCGCTGGATGTTGATGTTTACCTGGGGATTGCTCAGCTCCAGGCTGCTGTTCACGTCCTGTATGCCGGGCACCTCGGCCAGCCTGGGCTCGAATGCCACTGCCGCATTGTCCAGCGTATCCACGTCCGGACCCTGCAACACGTATTGGTATTGCCCGCTGCCGCCCAGGCTGCCGATGCGTATCGCCGGCGGATTCTGGAAATACACCTGCATCTCGCGCACCTGGGCAACTGCCTTGCGCAGTTGCTGCAACACCGTCTCGGCGTCGTCGCTGCGTTCGTCCTGCGGCTTGAGACGGATGAACATGCGGCCGATGTTGCCGCCGCTGACACCGCCGACGCCCTGGCCGGCGCTGGACATCGCGGCGGCGATATTCGGATTCTGCATCACGATATGCGCAACCCTGGACTGCAGCGCCTGCAGCTGATCGAAGGTGATTCCCTCCGGCGCCTTGGTATCGGCAATGATCTGCCCGGTATCCTCGCTGGGGATAAAGCCCTTGGGAATCACGCCGAACAGCCAGGCACTCAACACCAGGATCAGTGCCGCGACGCCCAGCATGGTGCGCCAGTGGTCCACCGACCAGGTCAGGGTGCGGCCGTAGGCATCGCGCACGCTGTCGAAGCCGCGCTCCAGCCAATTGTAGAGACGGCCATGCCTTTCGCTGTCCTTCAGAAAGCGGCTGCTCAGCATCGGGGTCAGTGTCAGCGACACCACGCCGGAGATCAGGATCGCAATCGTCACCGTCAGCGCGAATTCGCGGAACAAGCGGCCCACCAGACCGCTCATGAAAATGATCGGGATGAACACCGCGACCAGCGACAGCGTCATCGACACCACGGTGAATCCGATCTCGCGGGTGCCGACCAGCGCGGCCTGCAGCGGCGTCTCGCCCTTCTCGCGGTAGCGCACGATGTTTTCCAGCACCACGATCGCGTCGTCCACCACGAAACCCACCGCAAGCGTGATCGCCATCAGCGACAGGTTGTCCAGGCTGAAACCGAACACCTTCATCAGTGCGAAGGTCCCGATCAGCGATGTGGGCAGCGCCAGCGCGCTGATCAGCGTCGCGCGCGGATTGCGCAGGAACAGGAAGATCACGCCCACCACCAGCGTGATCGCCAGCATCAGCGTGAACTTCACCTCGTGGATCGAACCGTTGATGAAATCGGCGCGGTCGTAGAGCATGCGCAGCGTCGCGTCGCCCGGTGCCTGGCGGGTGAGCTCGGCAAGGCGCTCGCGCACCGCGCGCGACACCTCGACGGTGTTCGCGCCGGGCTGGCGTTTCACCGCAAGCACGATCGCCGGGCGCAACCCCTTCTCGTCGGCGGTATTGTCGAAGAAAGAGGTGATCTGCTTGTCCTGTTCGGTGCTGTCCCTGGCCATGCCGACGTCGGAAAGGTGCACCGGCGCGCTGTTGCGATAGGCGATCACCAGCCGGTTGTACGCGGCGGCATCCAGCAACTGGCCCGCGGCTTGAACGGTATAGCTGCGTTCGCTGCCGTTCAGCGTGCCGGTCGGCAGGTTGGTATTGCCGCCCTGGATGGCCAGCTGAACCTGGTCAAGCGACAAATTGCGCGCGGCCAGCGCATACGGGTTCATCTGCAGGCGCACCGCGTATTTCTGCGAACCGAACACCAGCACCTGGGCCACGCCGGGTATCGTGGAAATCTGCTGCGCGACGCGCGTCTCCGCGTAATCGTCGAGCCGGGTCAGCGGCAGCTGCCTGGCGGACAGCGCGAGATAAATGATCGCGAAATCGGACGGATTGACCTTGCGCAGGCTGGGCGGCGCGGGCATGTTGTTCGGCAGGCGGCGCGCGGTTTGCGATATCGCGGTCTGCACGTCCTGTGCCGCCGCATCGATGTTGCGGTCCAGGTCAAATTGCAGCGTGATGCGGGTACTGCCGGTGGTGCTGGTCGAATCCATCGACGTCACGCCCGGAATCGCGCTGAACTGCCGTTCCAGCGGTGTCGCAACCGCTGCCGCCATGGTCTGCGGGTCGGCGCCGGGCAGATCGGCGGATACGCTGATGGTCGGAAAATCCACGTTGGGCAGTTCGCTGACCGGCAGGCTGAAATAGGCGTAGATGCCGAACACGACCAGCGCCGACATGACCATCGTGGTCATCACCGGACGGTGGATAAAGGGCGCGGATATGTTCACGGCTGTTGTGCGGGCTGCATGTTCCCGGACGGTTCGACGGTTACCACCTTCACACCCGGTCGAAGATTGCGCGGCGCGCGCGTGACCACCGTCTCGCCGGCCTTGAGGCCGGATGCGACCACCGCCAGGTCGTTCACCTGGCGATCAACCCGGACCTGGCGGATTGCCGCCTTGTCCTGTTCCACCAGATAAACGAAATTGCCGCTCTGGCCGGTCTGTATCGCGGTCTGCGGTACCACCAGGGCATCGGGCTGTATCGCGAACCGGGTGCGCACCCCTACGTACTGGCCGGGCCACAATTGCTCATGCGCATTGGCGACCCGCGCCTTGAGCATCACCGTGCCGGTGTCGGTGTTCACCGCATTGTCGACAAACACCAGTTCGCCCTGACCCAGGTCGCCGCTGCCGTCCTCGTGGGTGATGAAGATATGTATGCTGTGCTGCGCCTGGTAGCGGCGCAGCTCGGACAGGCTCTGCTGCGGAATGCTGAATTGCACCAGGATGGGCTGCATCTGGTTGATCACGACCAGCGGCGTACTGTCGCCGGGTGCGACCAGGTTGCCGGACTTGGCGCCAATGCTGCCGGTGCGGCCGGCGATCGGCGCGCGGATATCGGTGTAGGCTAAATTGATCTCGGCCTGCTTCAGTGCCGCCTGCGCCTGGTCGGCCGCGGCCCGGGCAGAGTCGTATTCCTGGGTCGTCACATATTCCTTCCCGGCCAGCGGTGCGAGCCGCTGCGCCTGCGCCTGCGCGTACTCCCACGCGGCGCGTGCCCCGGTCAATGCGGATTGGTAAGGAGCGGGATCGATGCGGAACAACTGCTGGCCTTTTTGCACCGCCTGGCCTTCCCGGAAATAGACTTCCCGCAATATGCCGCTGACCTGCGGGCGGATCTGCACGCTGTGCTCCGGCTGAACCTGTCCGACCGACTGCAGCGAGATGGGCATGGCTTGCACCTTTACGGCAGCCGTCTCGACGACCAGCGCCTGGTCGGGACGCTTGCTCTTGGATTTTGTGGCGTTGCCGGCAATACGCCAAGCCAACAGCGCTGCCAGCACCGCAATGAGCAAGACCACGATGAACAGGGGAAGGATTTTTCTTTTCACGGTTGCTCCATTTTCGATTCCGGTGTCATTTCCGGTGTCATTTCCGGTGTCATTTCCGGTGTCGTTGCTGTTGTCGAATTTGGCACAGTCGAATTCACCCGCAGGCCTCCCACCGCATGGCCCAGCGCGGTGCGCGCAGCCGCCCAGTCGAGCCGCGCCTGCACCTGCTGCACGCGCGCATTTGCCAGGGTAGTCTGCGCGCTCAGCAGATCCAGTATCGTGTCCAGGCCGTTCTTGTAGCGCGCATTCGAGACGTCTGCAGCAAGCGCGGCGCTCTTCAGCTGCGCGGCGCTGCTGTCCAGCGTCGCCGACGCAGTGCGCAAATTCTGGTATGCCTGCCATACCTGCAGTTCCACCTGGCCGCGCAAATCATCGTTGCCGGCGCGGGTACTGTCCAGTTGCGCCTCGGCCTGGTGTATCGCGGCGCGGTCGCCGAATCCGGCGAACAGCGGAATATTGAGTGTGAGCAGCGCGCTGAACTGGGAACTGTCCCCGACATCCTGAACCCGGGTGCGTCCGGTATTCGCGTCGAGGTTGAGCGTGGGCAGGCCGCTGCCCCGGATCGTGGCAAGTTTCGCGGCGGCGGCCTGTTCCTGCGCCTTGGCGGCGAGCAGTTCGGGGCGGGCATTGCGCGCTTCATCGATCAGGCTCGCCACGCTCTGCGCCGGCATTTCGTGCGCCGGCCGGTCTTCCCATGCGACGAGCGTCAGCACGGTATCGGGCGGATCGCCGATTGCGGTCGCCAGCGAGCCGCGCGCCGAAGCCAACTGCCCCTCGGACTGCTGCAGTGCAAGCCTGCTGCCGGCCAGCGCGGCTTCGGCCTTGTATACATCGCCCACGGTGGCTTGCCCCGATGTCCTGCGATCCTGCGCCGCGGCCAGACTGGTCCGGGCATCCTGCAGGCTTTGGCGATTCACTTCCACCACCGCCTGCAGGCCGAGCACCTGGTAATAAGCCTGCTCCACCAGCAGGATCACATCCTGCAAAGTCTGATCCTGGGTCAATTGCGCGGAAACGAGTTCGAATTTGCCCTGGTCCAGCGTGCCGCTGCGCGCGCCGAAATCCCACAACAGATAACTCAGGCTGACGCTGGCACCGTAACGCGTCTGGATATCTGCCGGCTGACCGGAAAAATTCAGCGCACGGTAACGCTGCCCGGTCAGGGTGGCATCGATCTGCGGCCAGTAACCCGCGCGCGCCAGTTCCACGCCGGCTTCGGAAGCGCGGATCGCGGCCCAGCCCAGACGGGTTTTGGGATTGCGCTGCAGCGCCAGGTCGGTGAGCTGCAACAGGGTCATGGGTTCGGTGCTAACCGAGGCGGGGTTATTCTCAGCAACCATATTGCCCGCACCTGCGTTCATCGCAACGATCAGCAAGGCAGCCAGGAACAAATGCTTGAGGATCAAGGACGTATTCAATTTATAGACGATGGTATCAAGACGTTCGATAAGGAAGTTCAGCATACGCCCGATTTTGCTGGCGAAACCGCGCCATCATACAGCCGCCGTGCCTTGATGTCTTGCCTGTGCGGACGATCCGGAATTCGGTTGCCCGCTGAAATCTTGGCAACCCGGACTTCCCCGCAATTATTTGATGCTGCTGCTGATGGCGATTGCGAAGGGGAATGTTCCGGTGGCTACCGGGAATCCGGACAATGCCGTGGGCACGCCGCTCGCAGGGGCTATGCTGAATCCTGAAAGGTTTTCGGAATTGTAATTCGTGACATACAAGAATTTCCCGGAAGGATCGACCACCAAGTCATCGGACAGCCATCCGGATGCCTGAAACGGCGAGCCGGCCACAGTAGTGAATACACCCGTTGCCGCATCGATATCGAAACTCGTCACGCTGTTTGTTGATCCCACAGGCTGAGTATTGTCGAAGTTCGCCGTAAACAAATGTGCCCCGCCAGGGTCGAAGGCAATGAAATGGGGAATTGCGCTCAAATGCATACTCGTCGGATCGATTGTAAGTAAATTGGAGAAAGTCGAATACCAGGTGCCATCGGTCTTCAGCGGATATGTCACGACACCGTTGGTTCCACCCAATACCGACGCGCAAAGGAATTGTCCGCCGGGATCGATGGCGATATCCGATGCAGTTGGGCCAAATACGGTATACGGTCCGGTCAAAAGCGTCAGGTCGCCGCTGGTCGCGTCGATGTCGAATATCTTGACAGTATTTGATACCGGCTCTAACGCATACAGGAATTGCCCAGTGGGATCGACCGCAATCGTACCGACTCCGCCGCTCACACCACTGCTGAATGGCGACTTGGCCGTTTCGGCCAATGCGCCGGTTGTTGCATCTATGCTGAAGACCGCCATGTTTCCCGAGCCGTAATTAGATACATACAAGAACCGCCCGCTCGGATCGACAACGGTTGAATAGGGTTCGCTTTCTCCGCTATTTTCCGCAAATGGAGACGAACCCAATGCGTTCAGTGCCCCGCTGGTTGTATCGATGCCATAGGCAGAGATGTTATTCGAACCGTTGTTCGCAACATACACATAGCGGTTGGCAGGATCGATAGCGACTCCATATGGCCTCGTTCCGGCGGTAAACGGAGAACTGCTCACCGCAGTCAACGCGCCTGTGGCAGCAGACAAGCGGTAGGCCGATACATTGTCGTCACCAGAATCGGTCACGTAGGCGAATTTGGGCGTGTATGTTACCGGCGCGGTGCCGGTCGTGAATGCAATACCCAGCGGCGCGATGCGGCTGCGCATCCTGCTGGCCAGCGTCAGCGCGCCGTTCCCCGCATCGATATCGTAGACGACGACGTTGTTGGTGAAGGTGTCCGTCACATAAACATGGTGCCTGGTCGGATCGACGCGGATACCGGCCGGGCTGGATACATTGGTATCCGACGGAAACGGCCCGGACATGGCCGCAAGCTTGCCGGTAGTCGCATTGATCCCAAAACCATATACGGAATGGGTATCGGCATCGGTGACATAGACATAGCGCCCCAGCGGGTCGACTGCGATGCCGGGCGTCAGCGAGGTTGCTGCGGTTGGAACCGAATCGATATCGGTCAGCGCGCCTGTCGTCGCATCAATGCGCAGGGTATCAACTGTATTGGGGGCGCCCCGGGTAGCGACGTACAAGAAATTGCCCGGGGTAGCCATCGTGATCGTCTGGAAGGCGTAACTCATAACCGATGGCGGCGAGTATGGCGAGCCGGTTAGTTCGGTCAATTGTCCGTTTGCGATGCTGAATTCGGAGACGGTCCCGGGTCCGGAATTCAGGACATAGGCGTACTTGCCCGTCTTGTCGAGCGCTATCGAGGTCGGAATGCCGCCTACGGTATAAGGCGAGCCCGTCACTGCGGCCAGGTTTCCAGTCGTATTGTCGATACTGAAAACCGAGACTGAGCCTGGCGAAGAATGCGAGTTGGCATTGACCGCATAAAGGAAATTGCCAGCGTGGTCGATGGTAATCGCCACAGGTTCGGTACCGGAGGTTGCAAACGGCGAGCCGGATAATTCCGTGAGCCTGCCGTTCGCGTCGATGCCGAACGCGGAGATGCTGTCGGCCCCCGAATTGGCCGTGTAAACATAATGTCCGCCTGGCGCCACCGTCGCCGCTTGCGGGGCATTGCCGGTCATAACATAGCCGTTGGCGCGGAGACGTCCGGTCGCGTCATCGATCGTGTAGGCGGTCAGGGTGTCATCGCCGCTGTTGGCAACATAGGCAAACCGGAGGTATGTGCTCGTCGTGCCCTGAGTACTAGGCCTACTGCTGCCTCCCCCGCCACTGCAACCCGCCAGCGCCAGCAATCCGGACAGGCAGACAATAACCAGTGCAAAGAAACGGATAAGCGGCCTGAAAAATGGATTCATATGGTGCCCCTCATATGAAATCATGATCATGCAACACGGAACGGGATGATCATGCGACACGAATGCCTTGAATTCTCGATCGCCGGTATTGCAGCCATTTGGCGACATGTGTAACAACGGTGATGAAAAGTACTTTGCCTTCGCCAACAGACTATGCTTAATAGTTGACTAAATTATCCCAGTATTTTCATTGCCTGCCAAGAAAGTATTTATGATGACTTACAGCTGTTGGATTTTTGCCGTACATCCATATCTCATTTTCAATAGATGGAAACAGGCGCACCTTGATCTGGCGAATTCAAAACATGGAAACCCGAAGCCTTTGAATTAATGTTCCGTGCCAACGGGAAAGAAAATGTGGGGTCTGTTGGATAAATCAGAGACCGACACATCGTGTTGTTCTTTGATTTGTTAGTTGGTGCTGGAGAGAGGAATCGAACCTCCGACCTACGCGTTACGAGTGCGTTGCTCTACCAACTGAGCTACTCCAGCAAAAACGGGGACGATTATAGGGGACGATGCCCGTATCCTCAATCATTTGCAAATCCAGGCTATCCATACAGACACCGAAATGACGCTCGCATCAGTGCCAGCGGTATGCTTCAACACGGAATGGCTGGGGCTTGCCTTCGATTTCATTAAGCAGCAGTTCAGCGCTTGCGAAAGCCATGGTCACGCCATACCTGAAATGGCCGCTGTTCACGTAAAGATTGGCGAGCGCCGGATGTCGCGCTATGGTTGGGATGTTGTCGGGCGAACCGGGGCGGAATCCGGCCCAGTGCTGCACCGGTTCGCAGTCGCGCCATTCCGGAAACAATTCCCGCACCCGGCCAAGCAGATCGTCGCGCGCCGCCGCCGTAATCGATTTGTCGAAACCGGCGTCTTCCAGCGTGCTGCCGACCAGCACGTGCCCATCGCGGCGCGGAATCAAATAGAGGTTATCCCTGAGAATAATCTGCCTGAATGGCGGTGCATCGAACTTGAGCAACAATATTTGTCCGCGTATCGGGCGAATGTCGATGTTGAGCGCATGTTCGCCCAGCAACTTCCTGCTCCACGCGCCCGCCGCTACGATATAGGCATCGGCCGACAGCCTGCCTTGCGGGGTATGAAGTGCGACGACACGTTCACCGGTAGTCTCGAATTTCTGCACCTCCCGGTGTTCGAGTATCGCCCCGCCCAGCATTTCGACTTGTTTGCGCAGCGCCTGCAACAGACGCGGATTGCGCACTTGAGCAACATCCGGCAGCAGCATTCCTTCACGCCGCATACCGGCACCCCGCATGCCGGGAATATAGTCGGCGAGGTTGACCTGTTGCAGCGAGAAGGAATGCTGTGCGCACCATCGCGCGGCAAGAACGGATTGAAAAGGCGGCAACACCAGCATGCCGCAGCGCTGGTATTCGGTATCGATGCCGGTGGAGGCATGCAACGCTGCGGCCGCCTCGCCGAACATCTCCATCCCGCGCAGCGCGAGGCGCGTGACTGGTTCGCGGTAATCCCACGGGCAGAGCGGGGAAAGGATGCCGCCGCCCGCCCAGGATGCTTCCCGTCCGACTTCACCGCGTTCGACCAGCGTCACGCGATATCCGGCCAGCAGCAGATTCCGTGCGCTGGCCAGACCGACTGCGCCGCCGCCGACGATCAGGAAATCCGTTTGCATGGGTTAACGTAGGCCGCGATTGCGCGTTCAGGATTTCGCAACGACGGGGATCAGCGTTTTCGGCAACGGGAACACCACGTTCTCGACGATGCCCTGCAGTTCGACGACTTTTTCGCCACCCAGTTCTTCCATGCGCGTAATCACGCCCTGCACCAGCACCTCCGGGGCGGACGCGCCCGCACTGATGCCGACCCGTAAAATTCCGGCGAACCACTCCGGCCGCAATTCGCTGGCGTCATTCACCAGGTAGGCGGGCACGCCGACATTCGCGGCGACTTCGCGCAGGCGGTTCGAATTCGAACTGTTCTGCGATCCGACGATAACGACGGCATCGCACTGCCTGACCAGCATCTTGACCGCATCCTGGCGGTTCTGCGTCGCATAGCAGATGTCGTCCTTCTTCGGGCCGGTGATGAACGGAAAGCGTGTCTTCAGCGCGGCGATGATCGCGCTGGCATCGTCGACCGACAGCGTGGTTTGCGTGACGTAGGCGAGGTTCTGCTCGTCGCTGACCTTGAGTCCGGCGACCTGGTCGGGCGATTCGACCAGATACATGCCGCCTTTGCCCCCATCTTCGCATTGGCCCATGGTGCCTTCCACTTCGGGGTGGCCGGCATGGCCGATCATCACGATTTCCTTGCCCTGCTCGCGCATCCGCGACACTTCGATATGCACCTTGGTGACCAGCGGGCAGGTCGCGTCGAACACCGTCAATCCGCGCGCTTCCGCCTCGCGTCGCACCGCCTGCGACACGCCGTGCGCGCTGAAGATCAGGATGCTGCCGCTCGGCACATCCGCCAGATCCTCTATAAAAATCGCGCCCTTGCGGCGCAGACCGTCGACCACGAACTGGTTGTGCACCACCTCGTGGCGCACATAGATCGGCGCGCCGTGCAGTTCCAGTGTGCGTTCCACGATCTCGATCGCGCGATCCACGCCGGCGCAGAAGCCGCGCGGATTAGCCAGCAACAGTTCCATGTTTCTTCTCCTTCAGGCTGTCCAGGATCAACAGGAACGCACCGCAGGTAATCGCGGAATCGGCCAGGTTGAATGCCGGAAAATAATGTAGATTCCAGTGGAACGACAGGAAGTCGACCACATAGCCGTACCTGAGACGATCGATCAGGTTGCCCAACGCGCCCCCGAGTATCATGCTCAGTGCCGCGGCAAACAGCAACTGCGCGCTGTGTTTGCGCAGCAGCCAGATTATCCAGCCCGACGCGGCGATCGCGATGATGCTGAACAGCCAACGCTGTATTCCGCCCGCATCGTTCAGGAAACTGAAAGCCGCACCGGTGTTATGCGCCAGCACCAGATTGAAAATGCTGAGCACGGTCAGCGTTTCACCATATGCAAAATGGCCGATGATCCATGCCTTGCTCAACTGGTCCAGCACGATGACCAGTGCGCTCAAGGTTAACCAGCGCTTAAGCATAGCTGCGCACCTCGCCGCTGCCATACAGATTGCTGACGCAGCGCCCGCACAGTGTCGGGTGGTTGGCGTCCGCGCCCACATCCTCGCGGTAATGCCAGCAACGGTCGCATTTGTCGTGCCGGCTGGGTCTGACGGAAATTTCCAGCGGGCCGCCCTCTCGCAAATGAACCGTGGCGCGCGATGTGATGAAAACGAGTCTCAGATCGTCACCGAGTCGTTTCAGTGAAACATATGAATCTCCGTGTGCATATACATCCACTTCGGCGGCAAGCGCTGAACCGATCAAGCCCGCTTCGCGCTGTTCTTCAAGCTTCTTGTTCACCATTTCGCGGATATATCGAACATCCAGCCATGAGTTATGCATATCCTCATCCAGAGACGCATCGGGCAGTACGTGCCATTCCCCAGCAAAAATACTGTCATCATCATTGCCGCATAGCACCGTCCAGGCTTCCTCGGCGGTGAAACTCAGTATCGGCGCGATCAAACGCACCAGGCTACGGGTGATGTGGTACAGCGCGTTCTGTGCGGAACGGCGCGCATGCGAATCGACGCCCGCAGTGTACAGCCTGTCCTTGAGGATATCGAGATAGAAACCGCCCAGATCCTCGGAACAGAAAATCTGCAATTTATGCACGATCTGGTGGAACTCGTAGCGTTCGTAATCGGCGACGATCTGGTCGTGCAATTTCTGCGTGATCGCCAGCGCATAGCGGTCGATCTCCAGCCACTCTCCGACCGGCAGCGCATGCTTGCCGTGGTCGTAGTCGGCCGTATTCGCCATCACGAAGCGCAGCGTGTTGCGGATGCGCCGGTAGCCGTCGGTCACGCGCTTCAGGATTTCTTCCGACAGTGAAATTTCTCCGGAATAATCGGTTGACGCGATCCACAGCCGCAGAATGTCCGCGCCCAGGCGATTGCAAATGTCCTGCGGCTCGATACCGTTGCCGCGCGACTTCGACATCTTGTAGCCCTTTTCGTCGACCGTGAAGCCGTGCGTGAGCAATTGCCGGTATGGCGCTTGCCCGTCGATCGCGCAGCCAGTCAGCAGCGAACTCTGGAACCATCCGCGGTGCTGGTCCGACCCTTCCAGATACAGGTCTGCGGGATAAACCAGGTCTTCGCGCTTGCGCAATACCGCAAAGTGCGTTGCGCCGGAATCGAACCACACGTCCAGCGTATGGGTGAGTTTCTGGTAGTGCTCGGCTTCCGCGCCCAGCAGGTCCACCGAATTCAGGCTGAACCACGCTTCGATGCCATCCTGCTCGACGCGCTGCGCGACCTGCTCAAGCAGCTCGGATGTGCGCGGATGCAGTTGCCCGGTTTCCCGGTGCACGAAGAATGGCATCGGCACCCCCCAGTTGCGCTGGCGAGACACGCACCAGTCGGGACGGCTTTTGATCATAGCCTCCAGGCGGGCGCGCCCCCAGGCAGGGAAAAATTCGGTCTGCGCGACCGCGTTGCTTGCCAGGTCGCGCAGCGTCACGCCATCGCTTTTCTCCAACTTCCCTGAGTGCGAACGCGTTTCCTGGACCAGCCGTTCGACACCGTCAGTCGCGTCGTGCCGGACATTGTCCATTCCGATGAACCACTGCGGCGTGGAGCGGAAGATGATCGGCGTCTTGTGCCGCCAGCAATGCGGATAGCTGTGCCTGATCTTTTCCATATGCAGCAGATGTCCGCTGTTCTGCAGCGCGTCGATCACCGCATCATTGGCTTTCCAGACGAACAGCCCGCCGACCAGCGGCATCGCGGCGAGGAACTTGCCGTCGTCGCCGACCGGGTTGTCGACCGGCAGATTGTATTTCTGGCCGACGGCATAATCGTCCATGCCGTGTGCCGGGGCGGTATGCACCAGTCCGGTACCCGCTTCCAGCGTGACATGGTCGCCGCAGATGATCTCGACGCTGCGTTCGTAGAAAGGATGCTGCAGCAGCAATCCCTCCAGGGCCGATCCCTTGCAGGTGGCGGCTATGCCGTCGCCGCGGTCATTGCTGCCGCCGAGCTGATAGCGCGCCAGGCACTGGGTTGCGAGATCGTATGCAAGGATCAGGTAACCCTTTTCCGTCCTGATCAGGTCGTATTGCAGTTCCGGGTGCACGCACACCGCCTGGTTTGCCGGAAGGGTCCACGGCGTGGTGGTCCAGATCACCGCATAGACTTTGGCGTCGCCCGGCAGTGAAACGCCAAACGCCTTGTCGAGCGCGCCCTTGTCCAGTACCTCGAAACCGACATCAATTGCGGGGGATACCTTGTCCTCGTGCTCGACTTCCGCTTCGGCCAGCGCGGACTGGCAATCCAGGCACCAGTTCACCGGCTTGTAGCCCTGATACAGATAACCGCGCTCGTGGATTTTCCCCAAGGCGCGAATGATGTCCGCCTCGGTCCTGAAGTCCATGGTCAGGTAGGGATGGTCCCAGTCGCCCATCACGCCGAGGCGGATGAAATCCTTCTTCTGCTTGGCGATCTGTTCATTGGCGTAGGCGCGGCACAGCTCGCGAAACAGTGCGGGCGGAATCGCCTTGCCGTGCTTTTTCTCGACGACCAGTTCGATCGGCAAACCGTGACAGTCCCATCCGGGCACATAAGGCGCATCGAAACCCGCCAGCGTCCTGGATTTGACGATGATGTCCTTGAGTATCTTGTTGACCGCATGCCCGAGATGGATGTCGCCGTTCGCATACGGGGGGCCGTCGTGCAGGATGAACAATGGCTTGCCCTTCTTCGCGGCACGGATCTTTCTGTAGCGCTGCTGCTCCTGCCAGCGGGCCAGCATCTGCGGCTCGCGTTTGGCGAGGTCGCCGCGCATCGGGAACGGGGTGTCGGGCAGATTCAGCGTGGCTTTGTAATCGGTCATATCGGATAATTAATCAATGTTGTTCGAACCATTTCCTTGCGTGCTCCACATCCAGCGCGATTTGCCGCGTAAGCGTTTCGAGGTCGGGATACTTTTCCTCGTCGCGCAGTTTCTGCAAGAACTCCACGCGCAGATGCCTGCCATATATTTGCTGCGCAAATTCGAACAGATGTACTTCCAGCACCGGCTTCGCATCATGCTTCAGCGTCGGGCGCACACCCAGACTGGCGGCTCCCTGCAATACGCCCAGGCCTTCGGCATGCACCTGCACCACAAAGATGCCCGACAGCGGCGGGCGATTGTGCTTCAACTGGATATTCGCGGTGGGAAAACCGAGCTTTTTTCCCATCCCGTCGCCGTGCACCACCCGTCCGCTGATGCTGTAATGCCTTCCCAGGTAGGACTTCGCCTCGCCCAGTTGTCCGGCCAGCAAGGCAGAGCGCACCGCCGTGCTGGATATGCGCACCCCGTCGCTCGACACGGTCGCCAAAGACTGCACGACGAAGCCAAGCCGGGTTGCCAGCTTTTCCATCAGCGCGAAATCGCCGGAGCGCCCGCTGCCGAAGCGAAAATCGTCGCCGATCAAAACGTATCGTGCATGCAGTTTTTCATGCAGCGCTTTGACGAAATCTTCCGCACCGATCTGCGCAAAGCGCGTGTTGAAGCGGCAAACATGCACCCGGTCCATACCGGCCCCAGCAAACAGTTCCAGCTTTTCGCGCAGGCTGGTCAAACGCGGCGGTGCCTGCTGCGGGGAAAAAAATTCGCGCGGATGCGGTTCGAAGATCATCACCGCAGAGTGCAGGCCGCGCCGTTTTGCCTCCGCAATAATTTCGTCCAGCAATGCCTGATGCCCCAGATGCACCCCATCAAAATTTCCGATGGTGAGCGCAACAGGCTGCTGGTCTGGGGAGTAAAGTCCGCGAAGAATCTGCATAGCCGGCGAATTATACAGTAGGGCGCAAGATCGTAGCGGATTGCACCATCGATAATTGCAATGCGGGGCTGGCCTGATGGCCTTTCCCGGGGAGCATCGAACGGAAGTGGTGCAGGTTTACGCCCGGGTTGAAATCCGTATACCCAGAATCGGGATCAGCCTGTCCCGCCCACCGTCAGACCGTCTATCTTCACGGTAGGCTGTCCGACACCGACCGGCACGCTCTGGCCTTCCTTGCCGCAAGTGCCGACGCCGGGATCGAGCGCCATGTCATTGCCTATCATAGAAATGCGCGTGAGCACGTCGGGACCGTTGCCGATCAGCGTCGCGCCTTTCACCGGTCGGGTGACCTTGCCATCCTCGATCATGTAAGCCTCCGAGGTGGAGAACACGAATTTTCCGCTGGTGATGTCCACCTGCCCGCCGCCAAAATTTACCGCGTACAGCCCGTGCTTGACCGAAGCGATGATTTCCTCCGGATTCTTGTCGCCATTGAGCATGTAGGTGTTGGTCATGCGCGGCATCGGCAGATGCGCAAACGATTCACGGCGTGCATTGCCGGTTACCGGCACGCCCATCAGCCGCGCGTTCAGCGAATCCTGCAGATAGCCCCTCAGGATACCGTTCTCGATCAGCAAGGTGCATTGCGACGGGTTGCCTTCGTCGTCCATCTGCAGCGAGCCGCGCTGTCTTGCCAGGGTCCCGTCATCCACCACGGTCACGCCGTCCGCCGCGACCCGTTCGCCGATGCGGCCGGAAAACGCAGAACTGCCCTTGCGGTTGAAGTCGCCTTCCAGGCCGTGACCGATCGCTTCGTGCAACAGGATGCCGGGCCAGCCGTTGCCCAGCACCACGGTCATGTTGCCGGCCGGGGCTGGTGTTGCATCCAGGCTGGTCAACGCCTGATGCACGGCCTGCTCTGCATACTTGTGCAGCATCGCATCGTCGAAATAGGCGTAGTCGAAACGCCCGCCGCCGCCTGCCGAACCCTGTTCGCGCTTGCCGTTGCTCTCGACGATGACGGTCACCGACAGGCGCACCAGCGGCCGTATGTCGGCGTTCATCAGGCCGTCGCTGCGCGCGACCATCACCACCTCATATTCGCCGGCCAGTCCCGCCATCACCTGCACCACGCGCGTATCAAGCGAACGGGCATAGCGTTCGATACGTTCCAAAAGCGCGACCTTGTCCGCGTCCCTGAGGCTGGCGATCGGATCATGCGGCAGATAGATTTCGCGGCGCGATCCGTGGTGCAGCCCAAGCGGAACGATGGCAACGGATTGCGTGCCGCCCTGCCGCGCAATCTCGCGCGTTGCCTGCGCCGCGCTGTCCAGCGCACCCAGGCTGATCTCGTCTGAATAGGCGAATGCGGTCTTTTCGCCGCTCACCGCGCGCACACCGACACCCTGGTCGATGTTGAAGCTTCCGGACTTGACGATGCCCTCTTCCAGAGACCAGCTTTCGGCTCGGCTGTACTGGAAATACAGATCCGCGTAATCGAGCTGGTGCGCCATCATGCTGGCGAACACCTGCTCGAGGTCGCGCGATTCGATCGAGTACGGCAGCAGCAGCGATTGCTGTGCCGTCGCAAACAACGTATCGAACGAAGAATTTTGCAGCGTGGTGCCCATTCCGGTGTTCTCCCCGTCAATCACAATTGAAAATTACCCGGTGCGTCAGTGCAGGCAGGCTTGCACGCAGGCTGGCCTGGTAGGTGGGATTGACATCAGCGATCACCATGCCCGAACCCCGCTGCAGACGGTCCAGCACCCTGCCCCACGGATCGACGATCATGCTGTTGCCGTGCGTCTCGCGGCCGTTGACGTGGTAGCCGCCCTGCGCCGCGGCGATCATGTAGGCAAGATTTTCGATTGCGCGCGCGCGCACCAGCA
>JBAUQH010000189.1:0-7483 GCA_049580605.1 Gallionella sp.
GCCGCTGAGCAATATGCCGCGACCGCCATGCAGGTGTTCAAGATATTTGGCACCCTCCTGCACCGCCATGCGCCCGGCCACTTCCGACATCGGTGTCAGCAGCGGCAGTTCGCCCGATGGCAGTTCGACGGTTTCGTACGCGATGCACACTGCGCCGCTGGCAATGTGCGCCCGGGTCACAGACTCGTTTGCGGCGAAATGAAAGTAGGTAAAGATGATCTGGCCGTGTTTGATGCGTTTCCATTCCGGTTCGATCGGCTCTTTCACTTTGACGATCAGGTCGGCTGCCGCCCATACCGCTTCGGCATCGTTCGCGATTTGCGCACCGGCGGCCTGGTATTGCGCGTCGCTGAAATCGCTGCCCATACCCGCACCCGATTCCACGAAAACGGTGTGGCCGGCAGCCACCAGCGCCGCCGCCCCGGCCGGAACCAGCGAGATGCGGTTTTCGTTGGACTTGATTTCCTTCGGAATGCCGATCTTCATGTAATTGCCTCCTGGTCTGGACAGGAATATTTCAGCGACCCCGGCCTGTTCAGGCGCACATATTAGCAAACCCGGCTGGTAATTGAATGCGACGCATCCGATGCGCTTCCTTTGCCGATAGAAAACGGGGCCGGTATTTGCCGGCCCCGTCCGATGTGAAAAAACGGCAGTTGCTATTTGCGGGTATCCAGGATGGCTTCGATATTGTTTTCAAGGTCGTTCACCACCTCCCAACTGGTGGCACCCGCCTTGAGCACCCTCGCCTTCCAGTGCGCGAGCCGATCGAGATACAGGCGCGGATCGGCGTTGTCGGTGCCGAGCTTGCTGACATTCAATGCGACGATGCGGATCCCGTCGAGCTTGATCGGGAAATCACGCACCGTACCCTTGCCCAGTTCCTCCTGCATGTCGGAGAAGATCACGATGGTCTTGGTACCGGCCCGGGTCTCGTTCAGGTATTCCGCCGCCTGGATCAGTCCCCCGGTAATGTCGGTATATGAACTGCCGTGTACGCCTTCGGTAAACGCCTCTATCCTGGCCTTGAACGCGCGCTTCTGTTGGGTCGCTTCCGACGGTCGCCTGTCGAAGGTAACCTTGTCGATAATGTCCTTTTCCGTGAAGCTGCGCGTTTCCACTTTGGCCACCGCCAGCGAGTCGCCGGGATTCAGCGTGGCCAGCAGATAGTTGATGACCTTGGCAGCCTTGCTGATCTGCTTCGTGTAAGTGCCGGAGGTATCCACCAGCATATACACCGCCTGCGTGTGCTTGCGGCTGTCGCCGCAGGCTGAGAGCAGGAATGCGGCCAAAAGCAGGGCCAATACGGGCAGGGACCGCTTCATGATGCGCTCCCGGATTTGGCCTGTGCTTTCACCAGGGTGTCTCCGCGAAACGCGATCACCCAGCGTTCCAGCAACAGCGGTATCACGATCAGGATGTCATAGCTCAATTCGAGCACCCTGGCTAAACGCCTGAATACCACGCCGGTGAACCTGAGCACGAAACCCAGCCCGCGCATGCTCTGCACCAGCAGCACGCCCAGCACGGTGCGCAGCGAATGCACCACGCTTTCCAGTGGGATCGCGACGAAAGCCAGTGCAAACGGCAGCACGAAGCCCATGATCATCTGGCCGGCCATCGGAATGTTCGACATCCAGCCCTGGGTTGTCTGCGGTGCGGAAGCGGCCAGATCGCGCATCAGCGCAGCCTTGTCGGCGACCAGCATGTCGCGCATCAGCGCGAGGGACGATTCGATTGCCGCAAGGATCACCAGGAAGATCAGCGACGCCAGCATCAAACGGCGGCGCATCCGGTCATCCATGCTGGCGATCTTCGGGAACAGCTGCGTGATGCGCAGCGATTCGAGCAGGAACAACCCCATCGAGGCCTCCATCAGGATGATCACCAGTGCCGCGACATCCGAAGTCCGCAGATTGTCGGTGATGTAATCGCTGGCACCGACCATCTCCGACATCGGCAGCGCGATCAGCTTGTAGTTGATGAAAGCACCGCCCAGTGCAATCACCATCACCAGCGACGAGATTGCCAGCTGCACGAATGCGGACACGGACAACGCGTGCTCGGTCTTGCTGTCCTTGGCACGTATGCCCTCGAATTTGGCCATATGGCCATCGATCAGCTTTGCATTGGTGTTGAGGGTGACCATCTTCTTGTCCAGCTCGCCGACCAGCTTTTCCACGGAACGCCATGATGGTTGTATTCCCTTCAGTATCTTGTGGCGTTCTTCATAGGAACGCCGGAACTCGGCGACGGTCTTGTCATGGATCTTCTGGATCGACTTGTTTATGTCCTCCAGCAATTTGCGCGGGATATCACCGCCGGACTTCAGCTGCGAGACCGATTCGAGCGCATCCACCCATTCCGGCGGCGGCGGCGGGACTTCACCGCATTTGCGGTAGTCATCCTCGATGCGCGTGACATCTTCCATCAGTTTGCGCTGCAAGGCTGGAAACTCCTGCATATCCTTGCGGATGATGCTGGTAACCCGTTCGAATTCCCGGTCCACCATCGATGACGCGCTTTCCTGGCTGTGCGCCAGCAGCACCGCCTGGTTGCGCAAACGCAGGCTGTCCGCACTCAGGAACAACCAGCGGGAAATGAATCGCGTGGACTGGGTGACCAGATTGCATACCGAGTGGATCACCCCATGCATGGGTTTGCGTGCTGCATACAGAAACAGCATCGCCAATACAACCAGGGCCAGTACAGACAGCGCTACGCTGTCGGGCCAGAATAACCACGAATTGCGTTCTATCATTCCGAATTACTCCCAGTTTTAACCCGCTGCTTCAGCAACTGGTGCGGGTAATTTGATCCAGGGAATTGGCAGAAAGCGCTTTCCCTACGATGAACACTTTGCCTGTTTTGCTGCAATGCGGCAATACCGCTTGTCCCGATAATTTACCATTTGTTACTGTTTATACCGTTCGTCACCCGGATATGACCGCTCATTCCGAAATCAAATTGATAATGATTCCAGCAGTATTGAAAATCAGGGAAAACGATTGCCGCCAGATGGCGCTGAGCGCCGGGAATGATCGGGATTAACCTGCCTTGAACCAGCGACCGGGCAGGGCCATGATCCCCTCCAGTATCCGTTTGCCGACCGATGAATTGCGCACCAGCGGAGATTCCTGAACATGATACTGTTTCAGCAATTGCGGCGATTGCTTGAAGGCGGTGTAATGTTCGAGCGCGGCATGCAGGTGTTTCTTGAGCAGATTCACTTTGACCGGTTTGTTCAGAAAGCGGAAGATCTGCGCCTGGTTGATCAGGTCAATCATCAGATCCGAGTCCGATGCGGCAGTCAGCACGATGGTCAGTATCTGAGGATTTTCCTGCTTGAGCAGCTTGATCATCGCTGCCACGTCTTCATTGCCTGCCCCGACATCGGCCAGCACCACTGCAATTTCATTTTCCTGCATCAGGGCGATCGCGTCATCCAGACTGGCAGCGTAATGCACCGGGCACAGGCCGTCTATCAAACCCTTGGTTACCCGGTAAATCTCCTCGTCGCTGTCGACAACCAGTATGCCCACCTTCAGTCTGGATGGCAGCGCCACGGGCACGGCGGGCGCATTCACGAGTTCCATCGAGATGGTGACCGCTTCCGCGACCGTCTGCTGCAGTTCAAGGTTATTCCAGGGCTTGCTGATGAATCGATAGACCTCGCCATCATTGATCGACCCGACGATGGAGGCCAGGTCGGAATATCCGGTGAGCAGGATACGAACGGAATTCGGAGAAATTTCCCGGGCCTGGCGCAGAAATTCAACCCCGAGCATGATCGGCATGCGCTGGTCGCTGATGATCACGTTGATCTTGTGGCGCTTGATGAAGTCGAGCGCCTGGTTCGGATCGGTGGTGGTAAATACGTGGTAACGCATCCGGAACAGCGACTTCAACCCGTTCAGGATGCGCTCTTCGTCGTCCACCGCGAGAATACAGGCTCGCCTGACGCTCTTGTCGAGATCGAACTGGCTGTCGTCGCTGTCGGAAAACAACACCTCCAGTTCCGGTTCAGGCTGCTGCCGGCTGTCCGCACTGCCGGAAGCGGAGGGAGGTTGCGCGGCAGGCTGTGCCGCAACCCGGGGCTTGATCATGCGTGCCGCATTGATCAGGTTGCTGCTTGATGCGATATTCGGATTCGCGACCGGTTGCGCGGCGGATCCGCTCGTAAAATTCTGCCCCACGGGATGGATAATGCTTCCGGCAGCTTCCAGGAAGGCATCCGAAAATTCGCTGGCAGTCTGGTAGCGCTTCGCGCTGTCCTTGGCCAGCGCCTTCATGATCACCTGGTCGATCTGCGGCGAGAGCTTGGGGTTGATGCTGGACGGTATTGCCGGCAGTTCGTAGATCACCTGCTGCATCACGGTGGCACTGTTGCCGACAAACGGCTTTTTGCCGGCAAGCAGCTCGTAGGCAATCACGCCCACCGAATAGAGGTCGGAACGCGAATCGATCGACATGCCGATGAATTGCTCCGGCGACATGTAGTGCAGCGAGCCCAGCACGTCGCCTAACTGGGTGAGTTCGGACGATTCGGTATGCGCAATGCCAAAATCGCAAATCTTGATACGCCCATCGCTGTTGATCAGGATATTGGACGGCTTGAGGTCGCGGTGCACGATGCCTTCGGCATGCACATAACCGAGTCCGTCGAGCAACGGCCTGATGATCTGGACGATTTCGGGAAGGCTGAAGCTGGCCCCGTTCAACAGGTGCGCCTGCAGCGACTTGCCGTTCACCAGCTCCATCACGATATAGGCCAGCTGCTCGTTCTCGCCGTAATCGTAGATCTGCACGATGCGCGGATGGACCAGTTTGCCCACTGCCTGTGCCTCGTGGCGGAAACGGTTGATGTATTGCTGCAGTTCAGCCGGGTCCAGCGTCGCTTTGACGATGGCCTTGATCGCGACCCAGCGGGAGATCAGCGGGTCGAAACATTTGAAGACCGTCCCCATGGCGCCCCTGCCGAGCTCGGCGCGGACTTCGTATTTGCCGATTTTTTGCGGTTCAGACATCTGTGCGTTCATGCGACAAGTTTGGAATCAGCGGGCGGCTGCAGCGGCAACCAGACGGTAAATTTCGTTCCTCGACCAACCTGGGTGTCGACTTTGATGGTGCCGCCGTGATCCTTGACGATCTGGTACGAAATGGAAAGGCCCAGTCCGGTACCCTTGCCGATTTCCTTGGTGGTAAAGAACGGGTCGAAAATTTTCGGCAGCACATCGGGCGGGATCCCGCTGCCGTTGTCCGCGACATCGACCGCAACGCCATTGTTTTCAGAACGCGTGGCCAAGCTGATTTCTCCGCCTTGCGGCGGCAGCACCTGTGCGGCGTTCGTGATCAGGTTCAGGAACACCTGGTTGATTTGCGACGGCGAGCAGGTAATCGACGGAATTTCACGGAATTGCTTGCTGACCTTGATCGATTTGAGCAAATGCCTGGCAAGCCCCAGCGTGCTGTTCAGTCCGTCATTCACGTTGAAGCTGCTCACCTTGCTGCGATCGAGACGGCTGAAATCCTTCAGGTTGGAAACGATCTCGGCGACCTGGGTTGTGCCGTACATCCCGTCCTTGACCAGGCCCGACAGTTCGCCGAGCAAGCCGTGCTGCCTGATCTGCCCGAGCTGACCGGCTACCAGCGAGAACTGGCGGTTCAAATCTTCGGGATTGATGTTCGGGTCATTGAGCAGGGTCAGCAGCTTTTCACTGTTGCCCATTGCGCTGATAATTTCCGGAAGTCGATCGTTCACCGCGGACAGGCTGTTGTTTACGTAGGCAAGCGGGGTGTTGATCTCGTGCGCGACGCCGGCGACCATCTGTCCGAGCGATGACATTTTCTCGGACTGGATCAGCTGAGTTTCGGATTCCTTCAGGTGCAGCAGCGCATCCGAAAGTTCGCGCGTGCGCTCGCCGACACGGCGTTCCAGCGATTCGTTCGCGACCATGATGCTGATGCCGAGATAGCCGAGCCCGATTAACAGCGCGGCGGCATAGGCGATCATGTAAACGCGGAAGCGCTCCTTCTCGGCCAGCTTGGCAGACAGTTCGCGGTTGAACGACAGCAGCAGACCGCTCAGCCGCGGTCCCGAGTTCAACTGTTCGATCCGGGTGAATAACGCCTGCACGGCCGGTCCAGACTTGAGCATCTCCTGGGCTGCGCCATACATTGCGTTTGCCTTATCCTGGACGGTTGCATCCATCGCTCCGGATAGCGCCTTCATCCTGTCCGCGGAGATAGCCAGCAGATTGCGCTGCGCATCCTGTTCAAGCAAATAATAGCCGGAAGCCGTCGAAGCGACCTGGCCCATGCTCTGCAGGAATTCCCGTTGCCGTGCCGCGACCCTGGGAGGCATGGTTTCCGCCCGTGCGGTTTGGTCCGCTTTCGACAAGATATTAAGCAACGCATTCCTGAATCTGTCGTTCACAGTCCGGTAATCTTCGACCAGACCGGCTTTTTCGTTGAACGCTTTCGCGATCGGCCCGAGATTGTCGTTCAATGCGGGACTATCCACGCGCGGCTGTTCATTTTGCAATGCCCTGAGCGTATTTTTAACTGCGGGAGCGCGGTCCGGCAGCATACTCCGTCCCGGGTCCATTTCCGTGTGCATGCGCAGCACATCGATATCCCAGCGACCCTCGATCTCCTGCAATTCGCCCAACATCGCAACTACCGCATTGCGATCATCCAGGTTGACGGCTTCAGTCTTGTTATAGAGGAATACCAGCGCGGCAACCAGCCCGAGCGTAACGATGGTAAACGACAGGTGGCGTAGTGAAATCATTTGAGCTGGTGACCGATGCGTAACACGAATAAGTGTATTGTTTATAACACGGGAAGATAGCAATTAAGCTAAAGCTAACAAGAAATACGCCAAACCGCAATACACACAATTGCGAAACCGAATACTGGCGCCATTCCCGAGCACATGATCAGGCACGCGGCTGGATCTTTTCATTGCGGGTGATTGGTTCCTGCCTGCCGGTCACTTTCACCGGCAGGCCAGTCGCTGAACGGGAATGGCATTGACTCGGAGGCAAATGTCAGGAAACAAACGATCTGCTGCAAATAGCGGCCGAGGCTGCCGCCGAACACGGCAAGGCGGTCATTGCGCTTGCCGGTCAGCAGCAACATCACGAATTGAATCACCGCAACGATGAATGCAACGGCCCGGGATATATGGCAGGCCAGGATCAGCAGAAGCATGAACAATCCGCGCATCCAAATGTTCCGGTCGTGATTCGGGATATCGGAAGTTTCATTCATGGTCTGCCCTCCTGTTGTCAACCGGCATGGTTATTAGGATACGCTGCCCATGCTGCCGCCGATCAATACCGGCTGCCATGCATCCCTGCACAGGACTGGCAGGTCGTGAAGGCCCTGTTAGAACATATATTGAGCAGACATCCTCGTTTCGATTTTGGCGGATTGATTGTGCACCGATTATACCTACCCGGCAAACACGCTCCTGCAA
>JBAUQH010000190.1:0-2040 GCA_049580605.1 Gallionella sp.
CCTGGTACCGCGCCTTTCGGCGGCGATGAACATAGAGCTGCCGCTGCTGCTAGCCGGGATTCCGCCGGAAGAGCGCAAACAGCGGGTCGCGCAACTGCTGCAAAGTTACGGCCTGACCGGGCGTGCCGACCACAGGCCCGACCAGCTATCAGGCGGACAACGCCAGCGCGTGGCGATCGCACGTGCCACCAGCATGCACCCGCTGGTGCTGCTAGCGGATGAACCAACCGGCAATCTCGACCAGACCACCGGCAAGGAAGTGATGAATCTGCTGGAGCAACTGGTCAGCCAGGGTGTTGCGCTGATACTGGTCACGCACGATCCAGAACTCGGCAAACGCGCCATGCGCCAGTTGCGCATGGTCGACGGGCAGATCGTATCGGATATCCGCAACAGGGCCTGACCATGAATCCCGGCGACACCTTGCGTTTTGCTTCCGGCAGTTTGATGGGCGCGCGCACGCGCACGCTGCTGATGATGCTGGCGATGTCGATCGGGGTTGCCGCAGTGGTGATACTCACCGCACTGGGCGAAGGCGCGCGCCGATACGTGATCGGGCAGTTTTCCTCGCTGGGTACCAACCTGGTTATTGTGCTGCCCGGTCGTTCGGAAACGGCCGGCGTGAACCCGGGCATGCTGCTCGGACAGACGGCGCGCGACCTGGTGCTGGACGATGCGCAGGCTTTGCTGCGCAGCCCCGCCATTCGCCGCATCGCGCCGCTGGCCATCGGTGCTGCCCAGGCTTCGCACGGTTCGCTCAATCGCGAAGTGGTGGTGATGGGCACTACTGCAAACATGCTGTTGATCCGGCACATGGATCTGGCGCAGGGGCAATTCCTGCCGCAGATCGATCCGCGCTCGGCTTTGCCGGTTTGCGTGCTGGGCGCCACCATCAAAAGGGAACTGTTCGGTTCGGAGCAGGCGGTGGGCGCCTGGCTGCATCTGGGCGATCGTCGCTACCGCGTGATCGGCGTGCTGGCCGAACAGGGTGAATCGATGGGCATGAACACCGATGATCTGGTCATCATCCCGGTCGCTTCGGCCCATATGCTGTTCAACACCCAGGCGCTGTTCCGTATCCTGATCGAGGCGAAAAACCGCGACATGATCGAGGCAGCGAAGCACGATGCAGAGCAAATCCTGATGCAACAACACAGCGGCGAGCGCGATGTGACGGTGATCACCCAGGACGCGGTGCTGGCCACGTTCGACCGCATCCTGCGCGCGCTGACGCTGGCGGTCGGCGGCATCGCCGCGATCAGCCTGTCGGTGGCGGGTATACTGATCATGAACGTGATGCTGATCGCAGTGGCGCAGCGCACCCAGGAAATCGGCCTGCTCAAGGCGCTGGGCGCCCCGCCGGGCCAGATCCGCTACCTGTTCTTTTCCGAGGCCGCACTGCTATCCGTGATCAGCGGCGTATTCGGATTGGTGCTCGGCGAAATTGGCAGCATTGCAATTGGCCATGTCTATCCCGCGTTGCCGGTGGCTGCGCCATGGTGGGCGGTGCTGGCGGCATTCGGTACCGCGCTGGTTACCGGCATACTGTTCAGCGTGATGCCGGCGCGCCGGGCCGCGCGGCTGGACCCGGTAATGGCATTGGCGAAAAGGTAGCTGCCATGTTTCTCGGCGATCTGTTCCGTCTTACCACCTCGAGCCTGCTGGCCTACCGGATGCGCAGTTTTCTGACCGGGCTGGGCATCGCGATCGGCATCGCCGCGGTGATTCTGCTTACCTCGATCGGCGAGGGTCTGCACCAGTTCGTGTTATCCGAGTTCAACCAGTTCGGCACCAACATCATCGGCATCCAGCCCGGCAAAACGCAGACCCATGGCGCGAGTGTCGGTGTATTCGGCTCGGTGCGGCCGTTGTCGATCGAGGATGCGGAAGCGTTGCGCCGCGTGCAGGGGGTGGAGTATGTCACCGCGGTGGTGCAGGGCAATGCGGAAATCCGAGCAAACGGCAAAAGCCGTCGCGTCACGGTATACGGCGTTGGTGCCGAATTTCCAAAGGCTTTCAATCTGGGTATCCAGGTCGGCA
>JBAUQH010000191.1:0-17032 GCA_049580605.1 Gallionella sp.
GCCCAGCGTCGCGCCGGGGCCGAAATGCGGCGGCTCGAACGCGAGCATCTGGTTGGTTTCCGAAAGCGCGGCCTCGATCTCGTCGAGCGGTGTGCCGCTGCGCGCGATCAGCACCAGTTCGCGCGGATCGTATTCGACGATGCCGCGATGTCCGGTGACGTCTACTGTCTCGCCCTGGACCCGGTTGCCGAGAAAGGACTTGCTGCCGCTGCCGGAAATCCTGAGCGGCGTGCCGTTCCCGAACGCATCCAGCACCTGAAGCTGAAGTTTGCTGCTGATGTCTGTTTCACTCATGGGCGCGGAAATTAAAAACGTTCCAGTTCGGGGTGGGACAACTGCCCGTGGTGCACATGCATCGCGCCGAATTCGGCGCAGCGGTGCAGCGTGGGCACCGCCTTGCCGGGATTGAGCAGGCCGGAAGGGTCGAACGCGGCCTTGACGGCATGAAACTGGGTCAATTCCGCGCTGCGGAACTGCACGCACATCTGGTCGATCTTCTCGATGCCGACGCCGTGCTCGCCGGTGATCGTGCCGCCGACTTCCACGCACAGCTGCAGGATGCTGCGGCCGAATTCCTCGGTGCGTTCCAGTTCGCCTGCCTTGTTGGCATCGAACAGGATCAGCGGGTGCAGGTTGCCGTCGCCGGAATGGAACACGTTGGCGACCGCCAAACCGTATTCCGCCGACATCTCGCTGATGCGGCGCAGCACGTGCGGCAACTGGCGGCGGGGTATCGTGCCGTCCATGCAGTAATAATCCGGACAGATACGGCCCACGGCAGGAAAGGCCGATTTGCGCCCCTTCCAGAACAGCTGCCGCTCGGCCTCGTCCGCCGCGGTGCGCACTTCGGTCGCGCCGCTGTCGGTCAATACCCTGCGCACCAGCGCGATGTACTCGGACACCTCGGCATGGGTGCCGTCCAGTTCGCACAGCAGGATCGCCTCGGCATCGCGAGGATAACCCGCATGCACGAAATCTTCCGCCGCCCGGATGGCGAGCCTGTCCATCATTTCCAGCCCGGCGGGGATGATGCCGGCGGCGATGATGGAGCCGACCGCTTCGCCGGCCTTGCCGACGTCGTCGAAAGCGGCGAGCACGACCTGGGCGCGTTCCGGCATGGCCAGCAGTTTCACGGTGACCTCGACGATGACGCCGAGCATGCCCTCGGAGCCGGTCATCAGCGCGAGCAGGTCGTAGCCCGGCGAGTCCAGCGTTTCAGCGCCGATGGTGAGCAGTTCGCCCTCCGCGGTGACCACTTTCAGCATCAGGATGTTGTGCACGGTCAGGCCGTATTTCAGGCAGTGCACGCCGCCGGAATTTTCCGCGACGTTGCCGCCGATGGTGCAGGCGATCTGCGACGAGGGATCGGGTGCGTAATACATGCCATAGGCTGCCGCCGCTTCGGATATGGCGAGGTTGCGCACCCCGGGCTGCACGGTTGCCATCGCGTTGTCAGCGTCGATGCCCAGAATGTTCCTGAACTTTGCCAGGCTCAGCAGCACGCCATTCGCCAGCGGCAGCGCGCCCCCGGACAGGCCGGTGCCGGCACCGCGCGCGACGACCGGGACCTGCCGATCATGGCACAGCCGCATGATGCCTTGCACCTGTTCTATGGTTTCCGGCAGCGCGACCACCATCGGCAGCTGCCGGTATACCGCCAGCCCGTCGCATTCGAACGGGCGCAGATCCTCCGCATCGACCAGCACGGATTCCGGCGGCAGCAAGTTGCGCAGTGCCCTGACCAGTCCGCTGTGCGCTTCATTGATCGGGGCGGCATTGTTTTTGTGTTGGTGTGGCAAGGTGACTCCGGGGACTTGCGTTTTAATTATTTGATTGTGCAAGTATAGCAAATTAGTCGAGTATAAAATTCCAGCGGCATGGGCGGCATAGCGCATTGCGAATATCGGTTCCGCGATGCGCTGCTCGCGTTCACGGCGCATGCCGTGATGCCGGAATCAATCCTCGGCAGGCCGCTCCGAGCTGGCCAACGTCAACGCAAACCCGATCATCGCACCCCAGTCGAGGCTGCGCCGGACCAGCGGGCTGTCGCGGTTGGCCGCGCCTGCCAGGGACTCGATCCGGAAGCTGTAAAAAAGCCGCACATCCGGCGTGACCGCATGCGACACGAACAGGCCCGCGCGCAGCGCGAACAGGCCGCTACTTGCCGTATAACTGTCGCGGGTCGGCGTGGCGTCGCCCGGCGACACCCCGTAGAAGGTGTCGGCCAGCTTTTTGTCGCCGAACAGCATGCCAAGTTCGGTGGAGACGAGCCAGTGTCCGGACAGGCGCGTGTCGCGTACCCATTGCGGCTCGAACGTGATTCCGCGCAATACGAAACCATGGCTGATATCGATCACCTGGCGCAGCGGGAACTGGAAACGGGAGTCGCGGCGGATGTCCCCAAGATCGCCCAGGTTGACTCTCAGCCGCGGACCGAACTCGATCAGCGTACCCAGGTTCGCCATGCCGTGCCTGGCCGGGATGTCGGACGACGGCGAACCCAGGGTCGCGGCAAAACCGAGATCCAGTTCGGTGCGCGGCGTTTTCAGCGCGCGCAATCCGACGTTGTTGCGCTCGGCGCGCAGATATTTGCCGCGGTAGATCATAAATGGCAACGGCAGCGCCCGGCTGACGCGCTCCTCGGAACCGGGATAGGCCGGTTGCGTGATTGCCAGGCCGAGCAGCCCGGCCTCCCATAACGGCCGCCCTGATACGGCACCGGCCGCTGCAGACTGGGGCATGCTGTCCCGAACCGGGACATTCGCGACCGGGATATTCTCCACAGGCGTATCCGTCCCGGGTTCACTGTGGGCAAATGCACAGCAGGACATCAGGAAGCCCGCTGCCAGCATCGTAACGGTTTGGCGGATCATCTATTTGCCCCGGGCTGGGACTGCGCGGCCGGATGAATGCCGGACCCGCCGCGTGCCGCCTTGGTGGCGGCGCTGAGTTTGCGCAGTTCATCGATGTAACGGGACAGCTGTTTGTTCAGGTGGGCTTTCTGCCTGGCAGTCAGCGTCCACTGGATGCGCGCGACCATCTCATCGCTGGCGGTTTCGAACGAATGGATAGCAAGCTGTTGCCGGCTTGTCCGGGTCGCGTCAGGGTCCAGCAGCCACAGCGACAGGAATGCGGCGATCCGGTCTGCGCCGGCGTGCTCGTCCAGCATCCTGATCAGCCTGCGCTGGTTGGCATAGCGGTGCTCCAGGTAAATTTCCGGGAACTCGGGCAGCTGCCGGCTCATGTCCCTGATCTGTTTGCGCTGCTCGCGGCTCAGGTCTCCGACCAATCCTTCCAGAAAATCCAGCGTGCTGTCGGCGCGCTTGTCCAGGTATGCATCGTGGCCAATATCACTCAGTTCATGCATTTGCTTGCTGTTCTCCTTCGCGAGATTGTCGCTCAGTTCACGAATCTGCCGATTGTCCAGGCTGCTCAATATTTCTGCGGCCGGCCTGACTGCCGGCTGCAGGGTTAAGTGGTACAGCTCCAGCAATTGTGCCCTGAGCTGCGCGATTCTGCCGCGCTTCAGCTGGCCTTCATACTGGGCCGCCCCGTTCAGATTCTGCAGAAAAATGATGTATTCGGGGAGCGCATGCTTGCGATGCCAGTTCAGGTAGACGGATATTTCCCGGCGTATCGTTGCTTCCTGGCCGGCATTGAATGAAACATAACTGCCGATCTTGTGCTGCAGATACCAGTCGGCATTGCCGTAGAGCAGGCCGACCGTGCTGCAACCGGAAATGGACAGTGCAACAGCGGTAAAAATGAGCAACGATTTATTCATGGCCTCCGTTTGTGCTATTAATACTTTGCACAAAAAGGGTAACATGAAACCCCGGGTCGCAGGACCCGGCCGGGAGCGACAACAGCCCTTGCGCCCGCGCCCGATTCATTGCGGCATGAATCGACAATACGAGAAAGCAGGGAAGGATAGAAGATGGCAGGCAGCTGGGACGAGCGTTATGCAAGCGAAGATTACCTGTTCGGCACAGAACCGAACGCTTTCCTGGAGTCGCAGCGGGAATTGCTGAAACCAGGCATGAGTTGCCTGGCCGTCGCGGACGGCGAGGGCCGCAACGGCGTGTGGCTGGCGCAGCAGGGATTGCGGGTTCTGTCGGTGGAAGCCTCAGCGGTCGCGCTGGAAAAGGCGAAGAAACTCGCGCGGCAGCGCGGTGTGTCCGTCGATTTCGAACAGGCCGATCTTGCGCTATGGCAATGGGGCGAAAACCGCTTCGACCTGGTTGCGGCGATCTTCATCCAGTTTGCACCGCCCGCGCTGCGCGAGCAGATGTTCACCGGCATCAAGCGTTGCCTGAAACCGGGCGGACTGTTGTTGCTGCAGGGCTATACACCGCGCCAGCTGGAATACAAGACCGGCGGTCCGCCGGCTGCCGAGAACCTGTACACTGAAGCACTGTTGCGCAATGCTTTCGGCGACATGGAGATCATCCATCTGCGCGTACACGATGATCACATCGGCGAAGGCGCAGGACACAGCGGCATGTCGGCTTTAATCGACCTGGTTGCACGCAAACGCGTTTAAAATAGCACATTCCAATTCCAATATAACGGGGGAGTCATGTTGTCAGCACATCCAGCAAAATCGTTTGTCGTTTTCATTTTCCTGCTGCTGGCAGGCTGTTCGTCCGGAGGCCGTTTTTTTCCGCCCGCCGGAAATGCGCCTTTCAAGGTCGAATCCGATCCGGCCGGCGCGGCAGTTTATGTGATGGGCAATAACATGGGCGTGACCCCGACGCAGATCAGCCAAAAGGATGTTTTTCCGAACATCTACCCCAGGGAAAACGAATCCCTGTACGGCAAGATCGTCCTCAGGAAAGCGGGATGCAAGGATTACACCCGGACGGTGAACGGCGACATCACCAGCTTCGGGCTGCACGCGAAACTCGACTGCGCCAGTACCAGTCCCGCACCCTCCGCGGCAGTCCAGGCGGCACCCGGCGAAACGGTTGAACAGCGTCTGGACAAGGTCAAGGAACTGCTGAACAAGGGACTGATCAGCGAGGACGAGGCGAAGAAAGCCAGGGCGCGCATCCTGAACGAACTCTGACCCGCGGTATCCCCGCAGCGAACGCGATTGCGGGCAGTTTCCACATCGGCCTGTCCGTTACTGCCGGATCGGGGTATGATTCCGCGCAGGCGCCATGAAATGCCGGCGCCTGCAGCACACAACAACATAGACCGAGGCGCCACCCCGTTATACCCGATTTACACACCGCCTGACCGGTGCAGTGAAACGGTCTGAACCAGCCCAGAAACAGCGATGATACTTTCGACCAGAGGGAACACATACGGACAGAACCTGGTGCGCCGCGATGGCGAGCCAGTCCGGCATTTTGCCCTGGATGCCGGCGGCAATCGCCGCGACGGCATCCGCATGCGCCCGCACGCCGGGGTTGCGAACGCGGGGACCGGACATGGCGCTTGAACTGGTCTGTCCTGCAGGCAGTCCGCCCGCACTGAAGGCCGCGGTCGATAACGGTGCGGATTGCGTCTACATCGGTTTTCGCGACAGCACCAACGCCCGCGCCTTCGCCGGCCTGAACTTCGACCTGGCGGCCGCCGAAGCGGCGGTGTGTTACGCACACGCGCGCGGCAAGAAAGTTTTTCTCGCGCTGAATACCTATCCCCAGGCTTCCAACTGGCCGCGCTGGCAGCAGGCGGTGGACCAAGCCGCGGCAGCCGGCGTGGATGCGGTGATCCTCGCGGACGCCGGGCTGATGCGCTATGCCGCGCGGACCTATCCGGAACTGCGCCTGCATCTCTCGGTACAGGGCTCGGCCACCAATTACGAGGCGATCAATTTCTACCATGAGCATTTCGGCATCCGGCGGGCGGTATTGCCCCGCGTGCTGTCGTTGACTCAGGTCGAACAGCTGGTGCAGCATACCCCGGTGGAAATCGAACTGTTCGGCTTCGGCGGACTGTGCGTGATGGTGGAAGGGCGCTGCGTGCTGTCTTCCTACATTACCGGCGAATCACCCAATACCGCGGGCGTGTGCTCCCCGGCCAAGGCAGTGCGCTGGCAGCAGACCGCGCAAGGGCTGGAGTCGCGCCTGAACGGCGTGCTGCTGGATCGCTACGGCGACGGCGAAAACGCCGGCTATCCCACCCTGTGCAAGGGGCGCTTCGAGGTCAACGGTGAAACCTATTACGCGATCGAAGAACCGGTCAGTCTCAACACGCTGGAGCTGATCCCGGAAATGCTGCGCATCGGGATTTCCGCGGTAAAGATCGAGGGCCGCCAGCGCAGCCCGGTTTACGTGGAGCAGGTGACCCGGGTGTGGCGCGCTGCGATCGATGCCGCGCAGCGCAATGCCGGAGGCTATGCGGTCGAACCCGCTTGGATGAACCGGCTGAACAAGCTTGCCGAGGGCCAGCATCACACCCTGGGCGCGTACCACCGTCCCTGGAAGTAAAGTGAAGAAAATAAAGTGAAAGCAGCATAGTGAAAGCCGTGAACATGAAACTAGCCGTCGGCCCGGTCCTTTACTATTGGCAACGCGAAGCGCTGTTCGAATTCTACGAGCAGATCGCGGCCGCACCGGTGGACATCGTCTATCTCGGCGAGACGGTGTGTTCCAAACGCCACAGCTTCAGGCTGGAAGACTGGCTGATGGTCGCAAAAAACCTCGCCGAGTCCGGCAAGCAGGCGGTGCTGTCCACCCAGGCATTGATCGAATCCGAGTCCGACCTCAAGACCCTGCGCCGCCTTGCGGACAACGGCAGCTTCATGGTGGAGGCCAACGATATGGGAGCGGTGCGCCTGATGACGGGCAAGCCTTTTGTCGCCGGCCCGCATATCAACACCTACAACCCCGCGATGCTGGAATTGCTCGCGGAACTGGGTGCGCAGCGCTGGGTGATGCCGGTGGAGATGTCATCGCGGACGCTGGACGACATGCTGGCGGCCAAACCGCAAGGCATGGAAACCGAAGTGTTCGCCTACGGCCGCCTGCCGCTGGCATTTTCGGCGCGCTGCTTTACCGCCCGGCATTACAACCTGCCCAAGGACGATTGCCAGTTCCGCTGCCTGGATCATTCCTGCGGATTGACCCTGAAAACCCGCGAGCGGCAACCGTTCCTCGCATTGAACGGGATACAGACCCAGTCATCCAGGGTCTGCAATCTGGTGACGGAACTGGAGGCGATGCAGCGACTGGGCGTTGATGTGGTGCGGGTCAGCCCCCAGCCGCTGCATAACGAAAAGATACTGGCGCTGTTCCGCGACAGGCTGGATGGCAAGCTGTCCGGTACCGAAGCCGCGATGCAGATGACGCGCCTGATGCCGGATGAAGCCTGCGACGGCTACTGGCATGGCCGGCCCGGTATCGAACAGGTGTCCGCCACGCTGCATGCGGGCTCCGGCCCGATCGGATCCGCCACAATATAAGGGATCAACATGGAACTGCCCGCTTTCAATTTTCCCGGACCCTTGGCGATGCTGGTATCGCTGCTGCCGACCTATCCGCCTTCGTTTGCCTTTACCAGCGTGCTCAACCTGGCGCTGGACAGGATCGTGCTCGCCGATAACCTGCAACCGCTGCACGGCAGGCAGATTGCGATCCAAGTCAACGACCTCGGACTGAGGCTGGACTTCATCATTGCCGACGGCAAGTTCATTCCGGCCAGGCACGCCGGGGTGCCCGATCTGGTGATCAGCGCGACGTCGCGGGATTTTTACCTGCTGGCTACCCGCAGGGAAGATCCGGACACGCTGTTTTTCAGCCGGCGACTGGTCGTGGAAGGGGAAACGGAACTGGGACTGATCGCAAAAAACACGCTGGATGCGGTCGAACTGCCGAAACTCGATGCAGCCCTGTCGCCGCGCAAGCTGATGGCCGGCATCAGGTGGCGCCTGTTGCAGCGCTGATCAGCCGTTTCGCGAACCGGCAGTGCCGCATCTGCCGCATCGATTTGTGCCGACATCATGAAAACCAAGCAGATCATCTATGTGCCGGGAAAGAACCCCAAGCCCGAGCCCGATCTGCACCGCGAACTGCTCTGGCGGACGCTGCTCGAGGGGGTGCGCCGCGCCGACCGTTCGGTGGCCGGGGAAATTCAGGTCTGCTACCCGCAATTCCATCTGGTCAGCTGGAACCATCTTTATTACCACGTCTACAAGGACATTACCCTGGATATCCCGTGGATCGATGCGCTGATCAACAAGCACGGCCCCACCCAGCAGGACATCAGCGAGGCGCACGCGTGGAACATCTGGCTGAGCCGCTTCATGCTGACGCTGGCAGACCACATCCCTTTGCTGATACGGATGCTGCCCGAAGAGGTGCGCGGAACCGCCCAGGAGATCGACCGCTATTTCAACAATTGCGACAATGTCGCCAGCAGGATTCGCGATCTGTTGCAACAGGCACTGCGGCCGGTGCTCGAGCGGCAGGACGATGTGCTGCTGGTCGGGCACAGTCTCGGCTCCGTGATCGCCTACGATACGCTGTGGGAGCTGTCGCGCATGGACGGGGCAAATGGCAAAGTCGATTTCCTGACGCTCGGCAGCCCGATGGGCCTGCATTACATACAGCGCAACCTGCTCGGCAGGAATGGCAAAGGCATGGAAAGCTATCCCTCACTGATACGCCGCTGGGTGAATTTTTCGGCCGAGGGCGATGTGGCTGCGCTTAACCAGAATCTGAAGGACAGTTTCAGCCCGATGCTGGAACTGGGCCTGGTCGATTCTATCGAGGACCATTGCCACGGCATCTACAATTTCTTTCGCAACGATGCCGGCCTGAATTGCCATCGTTCCTACGGCTATTTGGTGAATCCCGCTGTCGGGAGCATTATCGCGGAGTGGTGGAAACACTGATGACGCGCGGATGAATACCTGAAGCCGGAACAGCTTGCAGGGATCAGCGTTTGGTGTACGCGCCGCCCCAGATGAATTCTTTCAGTATCGCCATCTGCTGCGCGTTCTGCTGCAGGCTGGTGTTCTCGGCTTTCAGGAAGTCGAGCAGGAACTTGATCTTGATGTGGGTTTTGACCCGTGCCGACACGATCGGCGCGCTGATCGGCTTGTGGATGAAATCCGAAGCGCCGACCGAAAATCCGCGCTCCTCGTCTTCGACATCGGTCTTCGATGTGATGAAGATCACGGGCACATCCTCAAGTCGGGGATCGGCTTTCAGCCGGCGGCATATCTCGTACCCGTCGATTTGTGGCATCATCACGTCCAGCAGTATCAGGTCGGGTGGATTGGCGAACGCATACCCGAGCGCCTGGGTGGAGTCGTTGAACATCTTCAAAGAATAATCCTTTGACAATATCGATTCCATTATCATCAGATTATCAGCGGCATCATCGACCACCAGAATGCTGGGACGACTTTTCGAATCTTCCATCTTGTTCTCCTGAATTGCGATCACACGGGTTCACCGATCCCAGACCCATCCGGCTGAAGCCGCGGAACCAATCGGCAAATGGCGTGCAACATCGCTGACAATCGAGGATATATCACCATTCCGGATAACGCAATCCGCTTATGGCATCCTGATCGGGCGCGCACGTATACTTGAGTAATTCGTTTTATCAGTAGCGTTCGTTGCGCGCAATAAAATACACTAGAATGACTGCATCAATATGACAAGTGCCCGGAATTGTCCAATGCATGAAAATTATTTTTCGCTCTGCGGGGGAGTATCGCGCTCATGAAAAATTATACCATCGCTGTGCTCGGCATTTTTGCGTACTTTGCCAATACGACGGCGGCCGTTGCGGACCAGCCCCAGGTCACGTTTGGCGGATTCGGTTCGTTCGGCGTCAGCCATTCCACGATGAGTTCGGGCGACTATGTTGCCGACGGCGGTATTCCGAAAGGACCGGGGCTAAGCGATTTTCTGTCGACAACGAACGACAGCCGTATTGCGGGACATATGGCGGCACAAATGTCGCAGAAAGTTTCGGTCGTGATACAGGTCGATTCCGAATACCATACCGGGAACAGCTACGCGCCGGAAGTCGAGTTCGTCAATGTCAAATATGCACTTACGCCAGAAGCGTACGTTAGGGTCGGGCGCCTGGCATTGCCGACATTCCTGGAATCCGAAAATCGCGATGTCGGCTATACCTATGCATGGATTCATCCACCGGTCGAGGTTTACCGCCAGGAGCCGGTTACCCACGGCGACGGGTTTGGTTTCAATTACAGCCTGCATGTCGGGGAGGCAACGCATTCGATCAAAACCGTGTTCGGCAGGACCACGTTCGAATCAAGCGATTCCAGGCTGAGCAACGCACTTTCCTCAAAGAACATGTGGGGGATATTCGACTCGAGCGAATACGGCCCGGTCACCATCCATGCCGGCTACCTGCAGCGCGATACCGATTCCGGGCTATTCCTGACCGGCCAAAGCGGGGCATGGGTCAAGGACAGGGATCTGTCCGCCGGGGTGCAGTATGACACCGGCGACTGGTTCGCGTTGTCCGAGTGGATACAACGCAGGTCGACCTACGAGGTAAACGCGAGGTATGTCAGCGCCGGTTATCGCGTGAAGCAGTTCACCCCCTATCTGACCTATGCTCTGAGCAGCCAGGGTTCCTTCCTTCCGGATTTCCCGCAGCCTTCCACGGAAGCGGTCGTCCTGGCTACCCGTGCGCAGCGCACGGCCAGTATCGGTATGCGCTGGGACTTCATGAAAAATACCGATTTCAAGTTTCAGCTCGACCAGGTGAAACTCAGCGACAACTCGAACGGCTTCCTGGCGAATGTGTCGGACAATGTCACCCTGTACGGTGCGAAGTTCTATGTCATATCTGCAGTGGTTGATTTCATATTCTAGACACGATGAATTTTCCGAATTACCCGAATACCGTCCGCAACCGTCTTTCACTTGTGCTGCTTCTGGCAATGTTTGCCGCGAGCGCGCATGCAGAAGTGGTCGTCATCGTGTCCGCCAAGAGCCCTGTCACCAGCCTGACGGCCGAGCAAACCGCGAAAATCTTCCTCGGCAAGACCAGCACCTTTCCGGATGACGGCGTCGCCTATCCCATCGACCAGGCCGAAGGCAGCGAAGCGAGGAACGAGTTTTATGCCAATGTGGTTCACAAGAATCCCACGCAGCTTTCCGCGTACTGGGCAAGAGTCATCTTCACCGGCAACGGCCAGCCGCCGGTCGCGCTGGCAGGCAACGTGACCGTCAGGAGCGTCGTCGCAAAAAACAGGAATGCGATCGGCTATATCGACAAGCGCTATCTGAACAGGAGCGTCAGGGTCGTTTTGAGCGTAGAAAAAAATGACTGAGCTGACAAAAAAACTGTCGAGTTATTCACTCACCTGGAAACTGCTGCTGGTGCCGGTGATCGCGACGCTGAGTTTTGCCGCCTATCTGGCCTATTCATCCCAGGTGATGTCGAAAGGTGATGATGTCCTCAAGGAACTGCGCGATATCGATTACCCGATACTCGACGAGGCCGAGAAAAACCTGAATGCCTACACAAGTGTCGTGGATGCGCTCAACACCGCGGCGGCCACCGGCGAGACGGATTTCCTGGATATCGCGAACGGCAAGGCATTCGAAATACTCAGCCATTACCGGATGCTGAAGCAACTGGATGTCGAGCACCGCGGCAAGCTTGAAAAACTGGAAGCCGACTTCAACACCTACTTCAATCTGGCGATGGACGTTGCGACCAGGATGACGTCAAGGAAGGAAATGCCCGCCGAGCTCCAGATCCTGAGGATGCGGACTTTGCGGGATGACTATCTGTCCGAGATCAAGACCTACAAGGCCGATACCGAGAAGGAATACCAGCGGGATGTGGACGCCGCGATCGAAAGATCGGAGCATGCGCAGAACTGGGGCGTCGGTATCGGCTCGCTGATGCTGTTGGTCATCGCGGCGCTTACCCTGCGCGTCACGCGCGGCATTCTGGTGCTGGAAAAGCATGTGGCGGAGCGCAGCCGGTTGCTGGTGACGGTCAACCAGGAGCTCGAAAAGGAAATCTACAAGCTGAAAGCGGCCGAGGAGGCCAAGAACCAGGCCGAAGCGGCGAAGAGCGAGGCGGAAACCGCCAACCAGATCAAGGACGAATTTCTCGCAAACATGAGCCATGAAATCCGCACCCCGATGAACGCAATCATCGGCCTCAGCCATCTTTGCCTGCAGACCGCAATGACCACGAAGCAGCAGGACTACCTGAAGAAGATCAACGGTTCGGCCAAATCGCTGCTGAGGATATTGAACGACATTCTCGATATCTCGAAGATCGAAGCCGGGAAAATGGAGATCGAGCAGGTCACCTTCGAGCTGGAAGAGGTGATGAGCAATATGGCGACGATCGTCGGCAACCGGGCACACGAGAAGAAACTGGAATTCCTGATGCAGACCGCACCGGACGTGCCGCCATTGCTGATCGGCGATCCGCTGCGGCTGAGCCAGGTGCTGATCAACCTGGCCGGCAATGCCGTCAAGTTCACCCAGCACGGCGAAGTGACCGTGCGCGTGCTGCGGGCGCGGGAAACCAGCGACGAGATCGTGCTGCGTTTCACCGTGATCGACACCGGGATCGGGATGACCCAGCAGGAAATCGACCGGCTGTTCCATCCGTTCACCCAGGCGGATTCCAGCACCACCCGGAAATTCGGCGGCACCGGACTGGGGCTGACGATCAGCAAGCGCCTGGTTGAAATGATGGGCGGCAGGATCTGGGTCGAAAGCAACCCCGGCTATGGTTCGAGATTCATCTTCGTCGCCCGGTTCCAGAAACCGGCCAGGCAACTGCATTACAACTCGGCAGCGATCAACGACCTGCGCGGGCTGCGCGTGCTGGCCGTGGATCAGAGCCCGAACAGCCTGCAGATCCTCAAGGGTTACCTGGAATCATTCGATCTCGATGTGACGATCTCCGGGAACAGCGATGAATCGCTGGAACTGGTCAGCAATGCGAACGAAGAAAGAAATCCCTTTGGCCTGGTGGTCATCAACTGCAAGCTTCCCGAGATGGACGGTATCGATCTGGCACGCAAGCTGCACGAAATTACCTTTCTGAGCTTCAGGCCCAAAGTGCTGATGATCACCTCCAGCGACCAGGATGAATTGATGAAGCGGATAGACAGCCAGACCGTGGACGGCATACTGGCCAAGCCATTCCAGCAAAGCAAACTGCTCGATGCGGTCAGCAAGGTTTCCGGCAGGAGCGTGCTGTCGTCGGGAAGGTTCAAGATCATCAGCGAACAGCTCAGCCCGGAACTCGTTTCCCGCATCCGCGGCGCCCGTCTGTTGCTGGCCGAGGACAACGAGATCAACCGCCAGGTTGCACAGGAAATACTCGAAGGATTCGGTATCGAAATTACCACCGCGGAGAACGGCGAGGAAACGATCGCGCTGCTCGCAGCGGAAGAATTCGACGGCGTGCTGATGGACATGCAGATGCCAGTGATGGACGGCGTCACCGCCACCAAGCTGATCCGGAAGAATCCCAAATTTTCCGGGCTGCCGATTATCGCGCTGACGGCCAATGTGATGGTCAGCCAGCAGAACGAGTTCATCGAAGCCGGAATTACCGATTACATCGGCAAGCCGATCGATCCCTATCGCATGGTGACGACACTCGCGAAATGGGTACACCCCAAGCGCACCGCAGCGGAACTGCCGGACGGACAAGCGGAGGAGAAAGCCGGAACCGAAGCGCAAGCCGCACCCGAATCCGGGCCCGAACCCGGACCCGGGCCCATGCCGGAACTGCCCGGCATCGACGTCGCCGAAAGCGTGCGCCGGATGGGCGGCAATGTCGCCCTGTATTGCAAGCTGCTCGACAAGTTCAGGGTCAGCGAGCGAAACTTTGCCGGCACGCTGCGCGAGGCGCTGGCCGAAGGGGACCACGCCCGTGCGGAAAGGCTCGCGCACACCCTGCGCGGCACCGCGGGCACACTGGGCGCGAAAACACTGCGGGAACTGGCCGCGATGCTGGAGAGCCGCATCCACAATGCGGAATTCGGCGAAGTCGATAACTTGCTTGCCCGCACCGAACTTGAACTTGCCGCATTCATAACCGCGATCGATCATGCGCTCGAGAACAGCCAGAGCTGATCCGGCCGGCATGGATGCGATTTGCTGCCACGCGGTTTCGGGACATCGCCGCGCGGCTGTAGAATGACGCATAGCTGAAATAAAGGAGGAAACGATGGAAGAATCCGCAATTCGTCCGACGATACTGGTGGTGGATGATGCCCCCGATATCCTGATGATCATTGAATCGGTCCTGGCGAAGCACTATTCGCTGAAATTGTTCAACGATTCGCAGCAGGGCCTGGACTATGCGTTCGCGAATCCGCCCGACCTGATCCTGCTCGACATCATGATGCCGAATATCGACGGACTGGAGGCGTGCCGGCGCCTGAAAGCCAATCCCAGGCTGACCGATGTGCCGGTCATCTTCATCTCGTCAAAAAACGAGGACGAATACGAGGAGTATTCGTTTTCGGTCGGCGCTTCGGATTTCATCCACAAGCCGATCAATGCGCCCATCCTACTTGCGCGCGTGAACACCCATCTCAAGATCAAGCTGGTGATGGATTACCTGCGCGATGAAAATGCCCGGCTGCAGGACAGCAAGAAGCCGTCGTCATCCGAGCTGATGAAGGTGATCAAGCTGCTCTGGGACAATCCGTTCATCAAGTTCTGAATCCGCATCGGCCGGGTAACGCCCGGCATTGCGCACGGAATTGCATCCGCGTCAGAACCAGATTTCCGGATAGCGCCGTGACGCAGGAATGTTGTTGACCAGCAAGGCGACCGCCAGCAGGATCAGCGGCCCGACGGTGGCGGGCATCAGCACATACCAGAATCCCAGCTTGTGTATGCCAGGCGACCCGATCACCGCGATCAGCGCCGTGGCGCCGCCGGGCGGGTGCAGAGTCCGGGTGGCATGCATCAGCGCAATCGAGGTCGCAACCGCCATCGCCTGCGCGAGCCACGGATAGGGGTGCAGCAGTTTCCAGCAGGCGACACCGACGATGGCCGACAGGATGTGCCCGCCGATCAGGTTGCGCGGCTGCGCCAGCGGACTGCGCACCGCGCCATACACCAGCACCGCGGTGGCGCCGAACGAACCGATCATCAGCGACAGGTCGGTGCCGGTAAAAAGGTAATGATTCACCCATGCGACCGCCGCGATGCCGAGGAATGCGCCTGTCCACGACCAGAAGATCTCGGCGCTGCTGACCCGCGGCGGGCTGCCGCGGGTGGTGCCCTGCATTTTGCGAAAATATTTGGGGATGATCAAAGCGGGTTTTCCAGGTGATAGAGGTTTAAGAAATCCTTGCGCAGCAGCAGTCCGAGCAGCCTGCCGCCCCCATCCACGACCGGCATGCTGCGGCCCTGGTGTTGGTGGAATGCGGCGACGGTTTCCGCGAACCCGGCATTTTCCCTCACCGTGACTGCAGGGGCAGTCATCGCCCTGCTCACCGGCGTCTCATGGCAGCGATGTTTCAATTCGAATTCCTCGTCCAGCATGTTCAGCAGCAATTGCAGGAAGGTCTCGACGTTGAGCCGGCGCAGAAAGTCGTTTTCGGTGAGCATGCCCGTCACCCGTCCGTCGGCGCCGACCACGGGCAGCGCCTTGTAGCCGGACCCGACCAGCGCTTTGGCCGCTTCGTCCAGATGCATGCCGGGATGCAACGGTGCGATCCCGGTGTGCATCAGGCCGGCCGCGCGGAAATTGCCGAACAGGCGACCGAGCGCATGGCGGTGGGCCAGGTGGTAGATGGTGCGGAAATCGTCGGTCGAAATGTCGAGATAGCCGGGGATATGCTGCATCGCATCCAGAATATCGCCATCGGTGAGTTCCATTTCCCGCATGTCATCGGCGGGCCCTGCGTCGACGGATGCGGCGTCGTGGTTCGGCGGGTCTTCCATCACGATAATTTCCGTAAAAATGTATGGGGAATATATATTAGCGGATTTGGGTGAAACTGCACAGCTTGCAAGGCGCGCTGCGGTTTAACAAAACTGACTTGGGCATCCGCTACAATGTCGGCCGGCAGCGGTATTTCATCCTTGCCAACCAACGGAGAACGGCATGGCAAACGGTTCATCATCCGCAATGAAAATTATCGGCATCGTTCTGGTGGTCGTCGGGATCGCCCTGGCTTTCTGGGGTTACCGGCTGTCGGGTACGATCGGTTCACAGATTACCCATGTGCTGACCGGTTCCGATTCCGACCAGGTGATGCGTTTCTATATCGGCGGTGCGGCCGGCTTTATCGTCGGCCTATTCCTGCTGTCCAGGTAATCCGGCCGGCGCCTTCCCGTCGCGCTAGCGCCTGCCCGCAATCAGGTGCGTGACCCTGGGAGGTTCGCTGCCGCGATGATAGGCCCGCACCCGGTCGATGATGGTGCGGTCCGCAACCGTGACCCGTTCGTGCTGGCGCAAATGTTCAAGCCATGATTCGACCATGAAGCATTCCACCATGCGCTCCGGATGATCGGCATCGCTGAACAACTCCCACATGAACGCGCCATCGCGGCGCCGTATCCTGCGCACCGTCTGGTGCATTTTTTTTGCGAATTCACCGGTTCTGGCCGGATCGATGTTGTATTCCACCGTGACCATCACCGGGCCCGGGTCGGCCTCGGGGTCGGCGGCCAGCATCGGTGTCGGCCAGTTGATCGACGGCGTCAGGTCGGTCTCGTCATGCTGCCCGATGCGGTACTTCCAGGTGGCGGCAATGCCGAGCAGTGCGCCGAGTGCCGCTGCCGTCAGCGCGTAGGGAATGCCGATCCACGACGCGATCTGTCCCCACAGCGTGCTGCCCGCGGCCATGCCGCCCATGAACACCACCCAGAACAGCGCCAGTCCGCGGGCGCGCACCCACGCCGGCAGCGCGGTCTGCGCGGCCGTCATCAATGAAGAAACCACGCTGATCCAGGCCGTGCCGGTCATCACCATCGCGATCCCGGCCTCGTACACGCTGGCGCTGTGAGCAAGCGCCAGCATCGCGATCGCGTACAGCACGGTCGCGCCGGCCACGATGCCGTCCCGCGACAGGCGGGTCCGCACC
>JBAUQH010000192.1:0-20322 GCA_049580605.1 Gallionella sp.
CCGCGGTACTCATCGTGCCGGTCTTCCAGCGCCTTAAACTGGGTGCCGTGCTGGGCTACCTGGTATCGGGCATGATCATCGGCCCGTGGGGTCTCGGGCTGATCGGCGACGTCGAATCCACGCTGAATTTTTCCGAATTCGGCGTGGTGCTTTTGCTGTTTCTCATCGGGCTCGAACTGGAGCCGCGGCGGCTCTGGACGCTGCGCAATTCGGTATTCGGACTGGGCGGTGCACAAGTGGCGGCAACGGGGCTGGCGATCGGCTTGCTTGCCGCAACGCTCGGCGTTGCCTGGCAGGCAGCGCTGGTCATCGGACTGGGATTTGCCATGTCGTCCACCGCATTGGTCATGACTTCCCTGTCCGAACGCGGGCAGCTCCTGACCCGTTACGGGCGGGAGTCTTTTGCGATCCTGCTGTTTCAGGATCTCGCCGTCATACCTTTGCTCGCTTTGCTGCCGTTGCTGTCTGCCGCGCCCGGGCACGGTACCGGCCAATGGCTGGGCGCGGTGAAGGGAATCGCAGTGATCGCCGTGTTCGTCGCCGGCAGCCGGCTGCTGATCCGCCCCGCGCTCAAATTCATCGCCCGCAACCGGAGCCGTGAAGTCTTTACCGCCGCCGCGCTGCTGCTGGTGATCGGCACGGCGCTGATGATGGAAATGATCGGTCTGTCCATGTCGCTGGGTGCATTCCTCGCCGGTGTTTTGCTGGCCGACTCCGAATTCCGCCACGAGCTGGAAGCGGACATCGAGCCGTTCAAGGGTTTGCTGCTCGGCCTGTTCTTCATCGCGGTCGGCATGAGTGCCAACCTGACCCTGGTATGGCGCGAACCGCTCACCCTGTTCGGTCTGGCGCTGGCGATGATGCTGGTCAAGTTTGCGGTGATGTATGCCATTTCGCGCACAACCGGCGCAAACAACATCCATGCGCAACATCTTGCCGTGGCGCTGGCCCAGGGTGGCGAGTTTGCCTTTGTGCTGTTTGCCGCCGCGACGGGACTGGGCGTGTTTGACCTGGAAACTTCACAGTTGCTGGTCATGGCCGTGACCGTTTCGCTGCTGCTCGCTCCGCTGCTGTTCGTGACGCACGACCGCATGATCTCGCGCTGGCTGGATCGCACCGACCCCCCCGAGTATGACGTGATCGACGGGCCGGGCAACCCGGTCATCATCGCCGGGTTTGGCCGCGTCGGGCAAATTGTATCTCGCGTGTTGAGGATGTGCGGGATACCGTTTACCGCAATCGAAGTGAACTACCAGCAGGTGGATTTCGTGCGTCGCTTCGGCAGCAAGATTTATTTCGGCGATGCCACCCGGCTGGATTTGCTGATCTCGGCCAAAACCGGCAGCGCCAAACTATTTGTGCTCGCCATCGATGATGTCGAAGCTTCGCTGAAAACCGCCGCGCTGGTCCGTGAACATTTCCCCGACCTGCCGATACTGGCGCGGGCACGCAACAGAACCCACCATTTTCAGCTGCGCGACCTCGGGATCACAATGATCTACCGCGAGACTTTGTTGAGCAGCATCGCAATCGCCCGGCAGGCTTTGCTCAACCTTGGATTCACTGCCGCTGCCGCCGAGCGTGCCGCAATACTGTTCAGGCAACACGACGAGTCGTTGATTGAAATCCAGCATGCGGTTCACCATGACGAGGCGCAGATGATCCAGAACACGCAGCTTGCCACGGAACAATTGAAGTCGCTGTTCGAAGCCGACACCGTCGACCTGCTGCGGCAAAGCACCGGAACATCAGGCGCGGCGCAGGAAGAACAGGCACGGGCCGGGCGAATTCCCGACGTTTGATGTTGTTCCCGTGCCGCGGGCATACTCGGGCGTTGTGCTATGCTTTGCGAGTATGATTTACGATGGTTTGACATGAGGTTCTTACTTTATCTTTTGTTGCTGGTCACCCCGCCCGCACTGGCGGGTCAGTCTGCGGGGAAGTCGTTGCAAGGCGCCGGTGCAACCGCCATATTCCTCGCCGGTGATGCGGATTTCCTTGCCGCGCACGATGCCTATCTCGCCGGCGATAGCGCCAAACTGCGAAGCTTTGCGCAGCGGCTGAAAACCTCGCCGCTGGAGGTGTACGTCAGCTATTACCAGCTGAGCCTGGCCCTTAAGAACATTGGCCGGAAACCTGTCCCGGATACGCTCGACAAAGCAGTCAAGCGTTTCCTGTCACGTCCGGAAGACACACCGGTGATCGACCTGTTGCGCGGCGAATGGCTCAAGGTGATCGGCGAAAAGCAGCAATGGGATGAGTTCGATGCCGAATATCCGCACCTGCGCAACGGGGACAGCGAACTGGCCTGCGATGCGCTGCAATCGCGCCGCCGCAGCCAGGAAACGGAAGCGCTCCGCGGGGCGCGTAAATTATGGTTCATCGGCAAGGAGCTGCCGGATAGCTGCGACGTCCTGTTCAAAGCCGCGCAGGCTGCCGGGATCATCAGCAAACAGGACATCAGCCGGCGGCTGCGCCTGGCCCTGGAAGCGAACAATGTGTCTTTTGCGATCCAGCTGTCCGCGCAGCTGGATGAACGGTACGCGGGCTTGCCCGCAATGCTTAGAAGCGCGGCCGCGGACCCGGATCGCTATCTCAGAAAACTAACCTCGGGCAATTTCCGTTCATTGAACATCCCGGCAGCGCAAGCGCAGGCCAGCGCAAAGACCGAATCGCCTGCTGCGGGTGAAGAAGCGCCCGTGTCAGCAGTGGCGGCGGTCTCCGCACCCGCCGCGACGCCGACCCCGACTTCCGCCGAACCGTCGGAATGGCGCAATTTCTGGTCCCGGCTTGGCTTCGGCAGCAACGCCGATACCGCGTCCGCCGTGCCGAGCGGATCCGCGGAATCTTCTGCCGCCGCTGACGGTTGCGATGGTCCCTGCGCCGATATTTACGACGACGGCACTGTTCCGGTATTGGGGTGGAACGCCAGACTGGCCGGCAAGGACCAGCGCGTTGCGGCAATGTTTGCCGTGGAACGGCTGGCCAAGCAAACCACCGATCTGGCCGCCGCAAACTGGGCGAAGATCGCCGGCTATTTCCCGCCGTCGGAACAGCATTATTGCTATGGCAGGCTGGCCTACCAGGCAGCGCGCAACCTGGATGGTCGGGCGCTGCAATGGTACCGGGACGCGTCGGACATTCCACTCGACGAACCGCAAGCCGCCTGGCGGGTGCGCGCCGCATTGCGCGCGCATGACTGGCCCGAAGTGCTGGCAGGCGTAAACGCAATGAACACCGGACAGCAGCAGGAATCGGTTTGGCAGTACTGGAAAGCGCGCGCGCTGGCGGCGCTGGGAAAAACAGCCGATGCGAGGCAGATATTCGCGCCGTTGAGCGGCGAGTACAGCTTTTACGGGCTGCTTGCCGGCGATGAATTGTCCGGCACCGCGGTATTGAGCCGGCCCGAGCCGGTCTACAAGCCGGACAGCCAGGCCATCGCCGCGGTATCCGCGATGCCGGGCGTGCAACGCACGCTGGCCCTGTACCGCATCGGGATGCGCAGCGAAGCGCTGGAAGAGTGGCGCTGGGTGGTGAACAACCTGAGCGACCGGCAACTGCTGACCGCCGCGGAAATCGCACGGCGCAACAAGATGTACGACCGCGCGATCGGCGCGGCGGACAAGACCGTCTCCGAGCACGATTTCAGCATGCGCTACCCCGCACCGTACCGGGCCGACCTGCAGGAGCATCTTCGCGAACAAGGCCTCGACGAGGCCTGGGTGTATGGCCTGATGCGCCAGGAAAGCCGTTTTGCGACCAGCGCCAAATCCGAAACCGGGGCGGCGGGACTGATGCAGATCATGCCGAGCACCGCGCGCTGGGTTGCCAGAAAACTCGGACTGAAGAGTTACCGCAGCGCGCTGATCCACCAGCTCGACACCAATTTTCGGATCGGCACCTATTACATGAAGTCGGTGCTGTCCCGGTCCGAAAACAATCCGGTGCTGGCTTCCGCGGCATACAATGCCGGACCGATCCGCGCGCTGCAGTGGCGCGGCGACCAACCCCTCGAAGGCGCGATCTATGCCGAAACCATCCCCTACCAGGAAACGCGCGAATATGTGGAAAAGGTGATGAGCAATACCGTTTTTTACGCCGACCAATTCGGCGATCCGCCGCACTCGCTCAAGCAGCGCCTCGGCATCGTCCCGGGCAAATCCTCGGACAGCCCGCCTGCGGACAACCGCCAGGCCAGCACCGATGGCAACTGAAGCAAAGATCTATTGCGTCGGCGGGGCGGTGCGCGACCGTTTGCTGGGGCTGCCCGTCCAGGACCGCGACTGGGTGGTGGTGGGCAGCACACCGGAACAGATGGTGGCGCGGGGATTCCAGCCGGTCGGCAAGGATTTCCCGGTGTTCCTGCACCCCGAGACGCACGAGGAATATGCGCTGGCGCGCACCGAGCGCAAGACCGCGCGCGGCTATCAGGGCTTTGCCGTGCATGCCGCGCCGGATGTCACGCTGGAACAGGACCTGCTGCGCCGCGATTTCACGATCAACGCGATCGCCGAAGATGCCGACGGCAAGCTGATCGACCCGCACAACGGCATCGCCGACCTGCGCGCGGGAATATTGCGCCATGTCAGCGCGGCGTTCGGCGAAGACCCGGTGCGCATCCTGCGCGCGGCGCGTTTTGCGGCGCGTTTCGGCTTCGCCATCGCGCCCGAAACGCTGCAGCTGATGCGCGGCATGGTGGACAACGGCGAAGTGGACGCGCTGGTCGCCGAGCGCGTCTGGCAGGAACTGTCGCGCGGCCTGATGGAGAAAGCGCCGTCACGATTTTTCCAGACACTGCGCAGCTGCGGCGCGCTGGCCCGGATCATCCCGGAGGTCGACGCGCTGTTCGGCGTGCCGCAACCGGAGAAACACCATCCCGAAATCGATTGCGGCGTGCATACCATGCTGGTGGTGGACGATGCGGCACGGCACGGCTATGCGCTGGAAACGCGCTACGCCGCGCTGACCCATGATCTGGGCAAGGCAACCACGCCCAGGGATGTATTGCCGCGCCACACCGGTCACGAACTGCGCAGTGTGGAACTGGTCCGGCAGCTCTCGCAACGCCTGCGCGCATCGGGCGAATGCCGCGACCTGGCCCTGCTGGCCGCGCGGTATCACGGCGACATCCATCGCGCCAGGGAACTGCGCGCCGATACCATCATCAGGCTGTTCCAGTCGGCGGACGCATGGCGCAGGCCGGAACGTTTCGCACAACTGTTGCAGGCATGCGCCTCGGATGCGCGCGGCCGCACCGGCCACGAGAATGACGCCTATCCGCAGGAAGAATATTTGCTGCATCTGTTAAGCGTTGCGCGCGCGGTTGACGCGGGCGAGATAGCAAGGCAATGTCCGGACACCGACAGCATTGCTGCCGCGGTGCAGCAGGCGCGCATCGGCGCGATCCGGACGCTGGTAAAATAATTAGCAAACCGCTGTTGCGGCAACTGATAGACTGGCGATGAGGTGAGCCGATGCTGAATCCCAACCAGCTTCACGAGGAATTGTCTGCGCCAATCAGGTTTGCGCTGGCCTTTTCGGTATTCTTCCTGGCGCTCGTATCACGGCTATGGCTGGTACCCGAGGAGTCCGGACTGGCGTTCATGACCTTCTATCCCGCCATAATCATCTGCTTTTACCTGTTCGGGGCAGGCCCCAGCGTTTTGGTTGCGGTACTCTGCGCCGCGGTTGCCCATTATCTATTCATACCGCCATACCGGACCTTCTTTGCCGTTTCGAAGGGCGATATTGCGGTGGCCAATTTTCTGATTTCTTCCACAATGATAGGCGTTGTCATCAGCAAGCTTCAGGACTATTCCAGGCAAGTGCTCGACTCGATGGTCGACCTGCGCGTCGCCGCTACCGCCTTCGATTCGCAAGAAAGCCTGATGATCACCGATGAAAACAGGATAATCCTGCGCGTCAACAAGGCATTTACCGAAGACACCGGCTACACTTCCGAGGAGGTGCTGGGGCTGACGCCGAAGTTGCTCCAGTCCGGCCGGCACGATGAGCACTTCTACCGCGAGATGTGGGAAGCCGTCAATCGCACCGGTACCTGGCAGGGAGAAATCTGGGATCGCCACAAGAACGGCGAAATCTATCCGAAATGGTTCAGCATCACCGCGGTAAAAGGCGCCGACGGGGTCGTGACCCACTATATCGGGTCGCACATCGACATTTCGGATCGCAAATCGGCCGAGAATGAAATTCGCCTTCTCGCTTACTACGACCCGCTCACCCAATTGCCCAACCGGCGCCTGCTGATGGATCGATTCCACCATGCCCTGGTCTCCAGCGCCCGTAATCACAGGGCGGGCGCGCTGCTTTTTATCGACCTGGACAACTTCAAGGACCTCAACGATTCGCTCGGACACGACATCGGAGACCAGCTGCTGCAACAGGTTGCGCAACGCCTGACATCCGGCATTCGCGACGACGACACGGCATCGCGTCTGGGCGGCGACGAATTCGTGGTAATGCTGGAAAATCTGAGCGAACACGAGCTCGAGGCGGCGTCCCATGCCGAACTCGTCAGTGAAAAAATACTCGCCTTGCTCAGCCAGCCCTATCAGCTTGGATCCCACGAATACCGCAGCAGTGCCAGCATCGGGGCCACACTTTTCTACGGCAACTCGCTGGCTTCCGACGAGTTGCTCAAGCAGGCCGATATCGCGATGTACCAGGCCAAAAAAGCCGGTCGCAACACGGTGCGCTTTTTTGACCAGCAGATGCAGGCAACCCTGACAAGCCGCTTTTTAATGGAGGGCGAATTGCGCAAAGCGCTCGAAAACCGGGAGTTCCATTTGTACTACCAGGTTCAGGTGGACATTTTTCATCGCATCCTGGGCGCGGAAGCCCTGATCCGCTGGACACATTCCGGGCGCGGGCTTGTTTCGCCTGCCCAGTTCATTCCGCTGGCGGAAGATTCGGGATTGATATTGCCGATCGGGCATTGGGTGCTGGAAACCGCCTGCACACGGCTCAAGGCGTGGGAAAACTCGGCACTTGCTCGCAATCTTGATCTGGCGGTTAACATCAGTCCCAAGCAATTCCACCAACCCGATTTCGTGGTCCAGGTGAAGGAAATCGTGCAACGGCATGCCATCAACCCGTTGCGTCTCAAGTTGGAACTGACCGAAAGCGTGCTGCTCGAAAACATCGAGGACACGATCAGCAAAATGCATGAATTGAAAGTGTTTGGGATCGGCTTTTCGATGGACGACTTCGGCACGGGTTATTCATCGCTGCAATACCTGAAGCGCTTGCCGCTGGACCAGATCAAAATCGACCAGTCCTTTGTACGCGACATCACCACCGATCCCAACGATGCCGCGATCGTGCAGACCATCATCGCGATGGCCGAAACGCTGGGTTTGGATGTGGTCGCGGAAGGTGTCGAAACCGAGGAACAACGCGAGTTTCTCGAACTTCGCGGCTGCACGCACTTTCAGGGATACCTGTTCGGCAGGCCGGTGCCGCTGGAACAGTTCGAGGGTATGCTAACGCAGGGTCAACCGCACTGACTGCGCGCTTAACCTGAAGATCACGCCGCCGGCAAGTGCCTCACAGCATGCGCATCCTGTTGCCGCTGGCGAATCCGGATAACGGATTCGCCATTCCCTTCCCCAATGCGATCACCTTGAACAGCTCGCCCATTTCGGCCGGGCTGGTCAGTTTCTGCAGCTGCGCCGAGAGCGGCAGATAGTCGCGCAGGTTTTCCGGCAAAGTCTCCCTGACCAGATCGGTGATGCCGCAGTTGATCAGGAAAAATGCCTGAGTCGTGTAGCCGAGCAGTTCCAGTCCCGCATCGATGCCGCATTCCGCGATGTCGGTGAAGTTCACGTGCGCGGTGATGTCCTGCAGGCCGGGCAGGAAGAACGGGTCGTCGTGCACAAGATGGCGGTAGTGGCACATCAGCGTACCGCTGCGGCGCTGCGGATGGTAATACTCGCGCGCGCCGAAGCCGTAGTCGACGATCAGCATGGCACCCTGCTCCAGCCGTTGCGCGAGACTGTTGATCAGACCGCGCGCGGCGAGGCCGATCTCGCTGACGTAATCATCCGGTACGGCGATCTGCTGCGCGGCATGCAGCAAAACCGGATCGCGGACCGCGCGCTCCCGCCAGACGAATCCGTGTTCGTTTGCAGCTGCGCCAAGACCGCCTGGAAGGCGAGTGTTTGGCGGCGGTGTCAATTCCGTCCAGCCTTTGGCTGGTAACGGATTGCCTGCCTTTGGTGTGCTCCTTGCAAGTGCAACACCGCGCTCGGTAATCGCGCTGTCGCGCCAGTGCAGCAGATGCACCGGCAGCGCATCGAGCACTTCATTTGCAATGATTGCGCCGCTGAATTGTTGCGGCAATGCATCCAGCCAGCGCACCCGGTCCCGCAGATGCGGCAGGCGTTCGCGGACGAGATCTTGCTGGCGCGCGCGCAGGTCGGCGCTGACCTCGAGAATCGCATAGCTGTCCGGAAGACGGCCCAGCCGCTCCAGTTCGGCGAGCATATCCGCCGCCAGTTTGCCGCTGCCTGCGCCCAGTTCCAGGATATGCGGCGCGCTGTCCGCGGTGATCTCGGCAACCTGCCGCGCCAGCGTGCGCCCGAACAGCGGCGAGAGTTCCGGCGCGGTAATGAAATCGCCCGCTGCGCCGAACTTGTGTGCGCCGGCTGCGTAATAGCCCAGTCCCGGCGCATACAGCGCCAGTTCCATGAAACGCGAGAACGGGATCCACCCGCCCCCGGTTTCGTCATCGCAATGGGCAGCGATGTCGCTCCGGATCGATTCGGCCAGGGATGCGCTGTGTTGCGCGGCTGCGGCTTCAGGCTCGGGTAGAGTAGCGGGCATGGTCAGGTATAATTCCCCAAACAGCGGGATTGAACGGAGTAACCGGGTTTGTAGGAGCACGAGTCTAATGGAACAGGGGATGCAGGGCAAAGTGGTATTGGTGACGGGAGGCGCAAAACGCGTCGGCGCGGCAATCTGCCGCCGCCTGCACGCGGCCGGCGCGCAGCTTGCCATACACTACCGCAGCTCCGGACCGGAGGCGCTGGCGTTGCAGGACGAACTGAATGCGCTGCGCCCGGACAGCGCAGCGGTGTTCCAGGCCGATCTGCTCGAACTGGAAGCATTGCCTGAATTGTTGCAGGAAGTCATCCTGAAATTCCGGCAGCTCGATGCGCTGGTCAACAATGCGTCCAGCTTTTACGCGACTCCGCTGGCGGATATCGACGAACAGCAATGGCAGGACCTGCTCGGCACCAACCTGAAAGCGCCGCTGTTTCTGTCACAGGCGGCAGCGGCGGAACTGCGCCGCCACCGTGGCTGTGTCGTCAACATTGCCGACATCCACGCGGAACGTCCGATGCACGGCCACCTTCTGTACAGCACCGCGAAGGCCGGCCTGGTCGCGCTGACCAAAGCGCTGGCTCAGGAAATGGCGCCGCACGTGCGCGTCAACGCGGTTGCACCGGGCGTGATTGTGTGGCCGGAAACCGGGGAGTGGATGGACGAGGCGGAACGCCGCAGGATCATCGCGCACACCCTGCTCAAGCGCGAGGGCGAACCGGATGACATCGCCCGGACTGTCGCATTCCTGATCCAGGACGCGCCCTACATCACCGGGCAGATTATTTCCGTTGACGGCGGACGCAGCGTCAACTTGTGAAAGATTGATATGAACGAAATGACATATGAAATGAACGCAGAAATCGCCAAGGTGGATGCAGTGCAAAGCACCGCCGCAGCCCCTTCTGCGGTGCATTTCGAACGGCACTCGACCAACTTCAACCGCCTCAAGGGCCGGCTGGAACACATGGTCGGGCAGGCGATCGCCGATTTCAACATGATCGAGGAAGGCGACAGCGTGATGGTGTGCCTGTCCGGCGGCAAGGATTCATACACGCTGCTCGACATCCTGCTCACGCTGCGCAAGCGCGCGCCGATCGATTTCCGCATTGTCGCGATGAATCTCGACCAGAAACAGCCCGGCTTCCCTGCCGACGTGCTGCCGGGTTACCTGAATAAGCTCGGTGTCGAATACCACATCGAAACGCAGGACACCTATTCCATCGTCAAGCAGAAGATACCCGAGGGCAAGACCACCTGCTCGCTGTGCTCGCGGCTGCGGCGCGGCATCATCTACCGCGTGGCGGGCGAACTCGGCGCGAACAAGATCGCACTGGGACATCACCGCGACGACATGATCGAAACGCTGTTCCTGAACCTGTTCTTCGGCGGCAAGCTCAAGGCGATGCCGCCCAAGCTGGTCACCGACAAGGGCGACCACATCGTGATCCGGCCGCTGGCCTATTGCCCGGAGAAGGATATCGCGCGCTATGCGCGCGGCATGGCGTTCCCGATCATCCCGTGCAACCTGTGCGGCGCGCAGGAAAACCTGCAGCGCCAGAACATCAAGGAAATGCTTGCCGCATGGGAGCGCGAATACCCCGGGCGCGGCCAGACCATTTTTACCGCGATGCAGAACGTCGCACCGTCGCATTTGCTGGATAGCCGACTGTTCGATTTCAGGAACCTCGAGCCGGGCGACAGGCTGGCGGAAGGCGATACCGTTTTCGACCCCGGTCTGTAAACAAATCAACCGCAGTTTGATGGAACCAGTCGAACGAATTCCGGTCTCTCGTCCAGGCTGTACGGCAACCGGCAGTAGATACACGGCCATTCGTGCAGTGAAATCCCTGTGATATGCTTGCCGGCATCAGATGCAGAATTAATTTCAGGAGCAGCGCACTGTTTTCGTTCCGGTTCCATTCAATATAAAATATACCGGCCAACCCAGCATCGATTACCCTAAAGGAGTGAAGTTATGTCATTGCGCCGTATCGTTCCCGCTAGTCTATTCGCCATCGGCATCATGGCAACCTGCAGCACCGCGGCCCTGGCGGACACCGTCGACATCAACCTGCGCGATACCAGCGCCCAGTTCCAGTATATCTCCTCGCTGGGCCGCGATCCGCTCGGCAAAACCAAATTCCATGCCGGCGTGCTTTATCGCAATCGCAGCAACATGCTGGGCGATTTCGGCCTGGTTGTGCAGGACGAGCTGGGCGACAATGCGCCCGGATTTTCCGTCGGTGTCGGGATCAAGGGTTTGGTCGCCAAGGTTTCCGGCGACACCGCCATCGTCAACAGAACTTCCGCGATGGCGCTGGGCGCGCTGGTGCGTTATTCGCCCCCCGCGACCCAGCGTCTCGGTGTGGTCGGGGAAATATACCTTTCGCCGAACATCGTCACCTTCGGCGACGCAAACCGCTATGTTGAATCGAACATAAGGGCGGAATACGAAGTCATCCCGCAGGCGGTTGCGTATGTCGGCTACCGGAGAATGGAATTCGGCATCAACAACCGCCCCAACGAAACCCTCGACGAGGGCGTCAATATCGGTGTAAGGATATCGTTCTAGGCGACAATCCCGCTAACCGGCTCCCACCGCGATCTTGAATACCACCTTGCGTAAGTAGCCAGACGGCGGGATGGAACCCCCTGCTGCGGGGGCTTGGCAGCTGACCAGCGGCGCATGCGCATCCTCGGGGAAGAAAATGCAGAAATGATCCGGCGGCGTGGCGATCCACGCCGCCGGTTCATCATCGAAGAACCGGATATCCTTCCCGGTGTTGTAATCGTCCGCCGGCTTGCGGCAATCGGGCAGCGACTTCCAGCCCATCTCGTCCACACCTTCAAGAACATACTGAATATCGATGTAACGGCGGTGGCATTCCAGCTTTGCCTCGGCCCGGGTCCTTCCCGGCACATACTCGACGATGGCGAACAGATTGTTGCCGTCGATGTCGTGGCGTCCCGGCGCAAGAGCGCGCAGGTCGGTACTGCGGATGAATTCGAATGCGCGAAAGAACAGCGGATGCAATTTGCAATAGCGGCCCGCGTTGGCGAGGTTGGAAAATATCATGTCAAAGAAACCTCGCCACCATCCCGTTGGCAAACTCGCCCGGCAAAGGGATGCGTACATGGTGCCCGCTGCCCGGCGCAACCTTCATCACAGCGCCATCGAGTCCGTGCATCTCGGCAAGTTCGACGATACGGTTGCCGGAAGGATGGATGATCTCCAGCCTGTCGCCAACCGAAAATTTATTTTTCACTTCGATTTCGGCGACGCCGTTTTCACAATTCACGATGTCGCCGACGTATTGCTGGCGCGTACCTTCGGAATGGCCGCGCAGGTAGTTCTGCTGCTCGTGGGTATGGTGGCGTTCATAGAAACCGTCGGTGTAGCCGCGGTTCGCCAGCGCATCCAGTGCGCCGAGCAGTGAATGATCGAACGGCCGGCCCGCAGCCGCGTCGTCGATCGCCCGGCGGTAAACCTGCGCAGTGCGCGCGACATAGTAGACCGACTTGGTGCGGCCCTCGATTTTGAGCGAGTCGATGCCGATCCTGGCCAGCCGCTCGATATGCTCGACCGCGCGCAGATCCCTGGAATTCATGATGTAGGTGCCGTGTTCGTCTTCCAGCACCGGCATCAGCTCGCCGGGATGATCCTGGCGCGAGACCAGGTACGCGCGGTCGGCCAGCGGATGGCGGGGCTGGTTGCCGCAATCCGACAGCGCGCTCTGGATTAATGCCTTGTCGAAGTCAAAATCGATTTTTTGGATGTCGCCGGTGCCGTTCTCTTCGGCGTTCTCGACCTTGTAATCCCAGCGGCAGGAATTGGTGCAGGTGCCCTGGTTCGCATCGCGGTGGTTGAAGTAGCCGGACAGCAGGCAACGGCCCGAGTAGGCGATGCACAGCGCGCCGTGAACGAACACTTCCAGCTCGATGTCAGGGCAATGCTGGCGGATCTCCTCGATCTCGTCCAGCGACAGTTCGCGCGACAGGATCACGCGGCTCAGCCCGAGCGACTGCCAGAATTTCACCGCCGCATAGTTCACGGTATTGGCCTGCACCGACAGATGCACCGGCACTTCCGGCCAGCGCTCGCGCACCATCGCGATCAGGCCGGGGTCGGCCATGATCAGCGCATCCGGCCGCATCGCGACGACCGGGTCCATGTCGGCCATGTAGGTTTTCACCTTGGCGTTGTGCGGCATCAGGTTGCTCGCAACGAACAGTTTCTTGCCGAGCGCATGCGCTTCCCGGATGCCCTGCCCGAGTTGTTCCAGCTTGAACTCGTTGTTGCGTGCGCGCAGGCTGTAACGCGGCTGGCCGGCATACACCGCGTCCGCGCCGAACGCGTAGGCGGTGCGCATTTTTTCCAGTGTTCCGGCCGGCAGCAACAGTTCAGGCGTTCGCATCAGAGTCCCAGCCGTTTCCAGATTTCCAGCGACGGGCCGGCATTGTTCAGCGTGTAGAAATGCAGGCCGGGCGCGCCGCCGGCGAGCAGTTTCTCGCACAGCTGCGTGACCACATCGAGACCGAATTCCTGCACCGCAGCGCTGTCGTCGCCGAAGCCTTCCAGCGTCTTGCGCATCCAGCGCGGAATCTCCGCGCCGCAGGCATCCGAAAAGCGCGCCAGCTGCGCGAACTTCACGATCGGCATGATACCCGGCACGATCGGCACGGTTACGCCCAGCTTGTGGCACGCGTCGACAAAGCGGAAGTAGCCATCCTCGTTGTAGAAATACTGGGTGATCGCGGAATCTGCGCCGGATTCGACCTTGTGTTTGAAGTTGAGCATGTCCTGTTGCGCGGATCTGGCCTGCGGGTGGAATTCCGGATAGGCGGCCACCTCGATATGAAAATGGTCCCCGGTCTGCTCGCGGATGAACGACACCAGTTCGTTGGCGTAGTGAAACTCGCCGATGCTGTGCATGCCGGAAGGCAGGTCGCCGCGCAGCGCGACGAGGCGCCTGATGCCCATATCCCGGTAGGTATTCAGCATCGTGCGCACGTTTTCGCGCGTCGAGCCGACGCAGGACAGGTGGGGCGCGGCATTATGGCCCTCCGCCTTGATCTGCCTTATGGTGTCCAGCGTGCGGTCCTGCGTGGATCCGCCCGCACCGAAGGTCACGGAAAAGAATTCAGGATTGAGCGGCGCCAGATGCACGCGCGTGGCCGCGAGTTTTTTTACCCCTTCCGGGGTTTGCGGCGGAAAAAATTCAAAACTGAAAAGTCGACGGGTCATGGCAGTCTCATTTCTTTCTGATCAATTGTGCGGCAGCCGAGGACAGCGCCCAGGAAAATATGCTGTACAGCACCGCGCCGACCACGCCGGACCAGAAACTGTCGACGACAAATCCGCGCAGCACCGAGCCGACCAGCCAGAACAAAGCGCCGTTCACGACGAAGATGAACAGCCCCAGCGTGATCACCGTAACCGGCAGCGTCAGCAACAGCAGCAACGGGCGCAGCAGTGCATTGACCAGACCGAGGAAAAACGCCGCGATCAGCGCCGCGCCGAAACCGTCAACATGAATGCCCGGCACATAGTTTGCGACCGCGAGCAGCGCGAGCGCGTTGAGCACCCAGATCAGCAACAGCTGCAATTGCATATTCATTTGCTCCCTCCCTTGGCGGGCTTGGCCGCTTTTGCACGCAAAGCCGAACCATAGGCGGTTTGGCACCAGTCGTGCATTTCCGACGGCGAATCAAGGCTTGCAGGCGGTGCCGACCAATACGACAATTGCACGGTACTGTTCCGGTTCCGATAAACGAAAGGGTGGCTGCCTGCCCGCTCGAACCGCGCCAGATTCTCCGCGTCGGTCTTGAAGAACAATTCATCCGCTACGATCAGCGCGAACATCAGCCCTTCGCGGTACAGGCCGTAGCCCCCGAACATCCTGCGCGCCGACACCTTCCCCCAGCCCGCCATGAGTTCCACCACGTAGTCTACGAATTCATTGCGGGTAACGGACATGGCGGGCCTGGCTTCGTCAATAACGGTAGTGTGCGGACTTGTACGGACCTTCCTTGGGCACGTTGATGTACGCGGCCTGCTGGTCGGTCAGCGTGCTCAGCTGCGCGTTCAGTGTGGTCAGCTGCAATCGTGCAACCTTTTCGTCAAGATGCTTGGGCAGCGTGTATACCCCGACAGGATAGTCCTGGTTGCGGGTGAATAGTTCAATTTGCGCGATGGTCTGGTTCGCAAACGAAGAAGACATCACATAGGACGGATGGCCGGTGCCGCAGCCGAGGTTCACCAGGCGGCCTTCGGCCAGCAGCAGGATGCGCTTTTCGGGCTTGCCGTTTTCTGCAGGGAAGATCACATGGTCGACCTGCGGTTTGATGTTCTCCCATTTATATGGTTTCAGCGAGGCGACATCGATCTCGTTGTCGAAATGGCCGATGTTGCACACGATGGCCTGGTTCTTCATCTTTTTCATGTGCTCGTGGGTAATCACATGGTAGTTGCCGGTGCAGGTGACAAAGATGTCGCCTTGCTCGCAGGCGTAGTCCATGGTCACCACGCGGTAGCCTTCCATCGCGGCCTGCAGCGCGCAGATCGGATCGATCTCGGTGACCCAGACCTGCGCGGAAAGCGCGCGCAGCGCCTGAGCCGAGCCCTTTCCGACATCGCCGTATCCGGCGATCACCGCGATCTTGCCGGCCACCATCACGTCTGTCGCGCGCTTGATGCCGTCCACCAGCGATTCGCGGCAGCCGTACAGGTTGTCGAACTTGGACTTGGTGACCGAGTCGTTCACATTGATCGCCGGAAATTTCAGTTCGCCCCGCTCGTGCATCTGGTACAGGCGATGCACGCCGGTGGTGGTTTCCTCGGTGACACCCTTGACCGCTGCAAGGCGCGTGGAATACCAGGTTTTGTCGGTTGCCAGTTTGGCCTTGATCGCAGCGAACAGACAGGTTTCTTCTTCGGAACCGGGGTTGTTCAGCACGGATGCGTCCTGCTCGGCGCGCGCACCCAGGTGCAGCAGCAGGGTCGCATCGCCACCGTCATCCAGGATCATGTTGGAATGGCCGCCATCCGCCCACTCGAAAATACGGTGTGTGTAATCCCAGTATTCGCTCAGTGTCTCGCCCTTGACCGCAAACACCGGCACGCCGGTCGCAACGATGGCGGCGGCTGCATGATCCTGGGTCGAATAGATGTTGCACGATGCCCAGCGCACTTCCGCACCCAATGCAGTCAGCGTCTCGATCAGAACACCGGTCTGGATGGTCATGTGCAGCGAGCCGGTGATGCGCGCACCGCGCAATGGTTGGGTGGGCGAAAACTCCTTGCGTATCGCCATCAGGCCGGGCATTTCAATTTCGGCAATGGCAAGTTCCTTGCGTCCCCATGCGGCCAGGGACATATCGGCGATTTTATAATCGGCGAATTTTTTTTCAGCAGCGTTCATGCGTTGTTCCATTCATAAGTGGTTAATGAATGGGTGCGGTTGCATCGTTGATCCACTGGCTCCGAGCCTGACGGGGGCTGGATCAGCCCCGCTGCAGCACCCCTCGGAGGGTGGTTAAAAATCGTCTTGTGGGCGAGATGCGGTGTCGCGTGCACGCTCACTCCTGTGCGCAGCGGCCGTAGCCTCAGGGACCCGCGCGGCCCGCACCCTGCGGGTGCGCCTCTCTGTGCGATATGCCTCGTCGTTCGCTGATAAAACCACTAGCCTTTCGACTAATCCCGCAAGCGAGAAAGCCGCCGGTTATGCGCGACGCCTTGCGATGCTCATGCAACACGGCGGGGCGAAGCCCTCCTAGTGCGGGGGCGCGAAGCGGCAGGCCTGCCCGCCCCAAACGCATCGGTGTCAATTCCACATCGAGCTTGCCGGATAGTGGATTGCCTACTTTTAGTGCATATCCGTGTCCAGCCTGCCATCCCGCAAAGCAGATTCAGAGGAATTTATTACAGCCGATTTACCTGCCGGCGTCCTCGCGCAATGCGACAGCGCGATCCGTGGCTTCCCAGGTAAAGCCCGGCTCTTCACGGCCGAAGTGCCCATACGCGGCGGTGTTTTCATAGATCGGGCGCAGCAGATCCAGCATCTGCACGATACCCTTGGGACGCAGGTCGAAATGCCTCAGCACCAGTTCGGTCAGCTTTTCATTGGAGAGTTTGCCGGTCCCGTAGGTGTCCACCATGATGCTGGTCGGTTTCGCCACGCCGATCGCGTAGGAAATCTGCACCAGACATCTGGTCGCCAATCCGGCCGCAACGATATTTTTCGCGACATAACGGCCGGCATATGCGGCGGAGCGGTCCACCTTGGACGGGTCCTTGCCGGAAAATGCGCCGCCGCCGTGCGGCGCGGCGCCGCCGTAGGTATCGACGATGATCTTGCGCCCGGTCAATCCGCAATCGCCCTGCGGGCCGCCGATCACGAAACGTCCGGTCGGGTTGACCAGGAAATTGATATTGCCCCTGACCAGTTCCCTGGGCAGCATCGGCTTGATGATTTCCTCGATCGCGGCTTCGCGGATTTGTTCCAGTGTCATTTCCGGCGCGTGCTGGGTCGAGAGCACCACGGTATCGATCGAATGCGGCTTGTCGTCCAGATAGCGGATCGTGACCTGGGATTTCGCATCCGGGCGCAGCCAGGGCAAACGACCGTCGTGGCGCAAATCCGCCTGGCGCTCCACCACACGGTGGGCCAGATAGATCGCCAGCGGCATCAGTGTCGGGGTTTCATCGCAGGCATAACCGAACATCAGCCCCTGGTCACCCGCGCCCTGATTCAGGTAATCGTCGGATGCGCGGTCCACGCCCTGCGCGATATCCGGGCTTTGCTTGTCATAGGCAACCAGCACCGCGCAGCCCTTGTAATCGATGCCGTAGTCGGTGTTGTCGTAGCCGATGCGCTTGATGGTATTGCGCGCGACCGTGATGTAGTCCACGTTCGCAGTGGTGGTGATCTCGCCCGCCAGAACCACCAGGCCGGTATTGGTCAGCGTCTCCGCCGCCACCCGCGCATACGGGTCTTGCGCTAGAATGGCGTCCAGAATCGCATCGGATATCTGGTCTGCAACCTTGTCCGGATGGCCCTCGGATACGGATTCGGATGTAAACAAATAATCACTCATGGTTCCCAGTTCAAACTAAGAAAAATCAAAGGCGCGCATTGTATCAAATAGTTCGCCTGACCGCAGATGACCCCATTACTGTTCAAATCGATCTTTCGCCTGCTCTCCGTCCTGCCGCTGCGCTGGCTGCATGTCCTGGGCAAGCTGCTCGGCCGCATCACCTACGCGGCATCCGGACAATATGCGTCGCGCACCCGGGAAAACCTGCGCCAGTCGAATCTGGCCGGCAATGAAGCCGAATTCGCCAGCCTGCTCAAACAGACGATAGACGAAGCCGGCAAGGGCATGCTCGAGCTTCCCTGGGTGTGGCTCAGGCCATTCGAACAGGTCTGTGCAACCGTGCAAATCTGCGTGGGCTGGGAACATGTAGCGGCGGCACATGCGCGCGGCAACGGAATCATTTTCCTGACCCCGCACTGGGGCTGCTTCGAAATGACCAGTTTGTATATTGCGCAGCAGCTGGCGCTGACCAACCTGTACAGTTCGCCGAAGCAGGACTGGCTGGAGCCGTTGATGCGCAGCGGTCGCGAGCGCGGCATGGCACGCCTGGCGACCGCTGATCTCAGCGGCGTGCGGCTGCTTTTCAAGGCGCTGAAACGCGGCGAGGCCATCGGCCTGCTGCCCGACCAGGTGCCCAGCCAGGGCGAAGGCGAATGGGCGGATTTTTTCTCGCGCCCCGCATACACCATGACGCTGAGCGGCCGCCTTGCCCGTTCCAGCGGCGCAGCCGTATTGCTGGTGTATGCCGAGCGCCTGCCGGAAGGCGCGGGATACAAGCTGAGTTTCGAGCCGCTGGCGCTGGACTTCTCGGAATCCGTGCCGCTGCAGATCAATGCGGCCCTGGAAAGCGTGATTGCGAAATCCCCGGCACAGTATCTGTGGAGCTACAACCGCTACAAGGTCCCGCCCGGCGTGGCGCCGCCCGCTTCAGGAGAGCCGACATGCTAGCCAGGCTGGGCGTATTCATTTTATGGCTGCTGCACTTCCTGCCGTTCCGCGTGCTGGTCTGGATCGGCACCAGCCTGGGCGCATTGCTGTACCTGGTCGCAGCCGAGCGCCGCAAGGTGGGCGCCATCAATCTGAAACTGTGCTTCCCCGGCATGAGCGACGAGGCACGGACCAAACTCCTGCGCGCGCATTTCAAGATGTTCACCCGCGGCCTGATCGAACGCTGCATCCTGTGGTGGTCCGGTGCGGAATACATCAGCAGCCTGATCCGTGTACAGGGCGTCGAACATTTCGAGGCAATTCGGGGCAAGCCCGCGATCCTGCTCACCCCGCATTTCGTCGGCATGGATGCCGGCGGGCAGTGGATTGCGCAGCATACCGACACGGTGTGCATGTATGCGAACCAGAAGAACATCTACCTGACCGAACTGCTGCTGAAAAAGCGCGCCCGCTTCCGCAACCAGCGCCTGTATTCGCGCCAGCAGGGACTGCGCCCGATCCTGAAGGGAATGCGCGCCGGCATGCCGTTCGTCTATCCGCCGGACCAGGACCAGGGCATCAAGGACGGCGCGTTCATCCCGTTCTTCGGCGTGCCCGCCGCAACCATGACGTCGGTGCCACGCATCGCGCAGATGACCGGAGCAAAAATCGTTCCCTGCATCACGCGATTGCTGCCGGGTGGTGCGGGATACGTGCTGACCTTTTATCCCGCCTGGGAAAACTACCCGACCGGCGACGACATCGCCGATACGCGGCGCATGAACGAATTCATCGAACAGCGCATACTGGAAATGCCGGAACAGTATTTCTGGCTGCACAAACGCTTTAAAACCAGGCCTCCGGGCGAGGAAAGAGAGAGGTTTTACCGATGAAATACCACGACCTGCGCGATTTCATCGCGCAACTGGAAAAGCTCGGCGAACTGAAGCGCGTTACGGCGGCAGTTTCACCGCACCTGGAAATGACCGAGATCTGCGACCGGGTGCTGCGCGCGCAGGGACCTGCGATCCTTTTCGAAAAACCGGCCGGGCATAACGTTCCCCCCGGCAATATACCTGTCCTGGCAAACCTGTTCGGCACGCCGCGCCGCGTCGCGCTGGGTATGGGCGAAGAATCCACGGCAGCGCTGCGCGAGGTGGGCAAGCTGCTCGCCTACCTGAAGGAGCCCGAACCGCCCAAAGGGCTGAAGGATGCCTGGGAAAAATGGCCGGTGCTGAAGCAGGTGCTGACCATGTCGCCCAAGATATTGTCCGGCGCGCCCTGCCAGGATGTGGTTTGGGAAGGCAGCGAAGCCGACCTGGGCAGGCTGCCGATCCAGACCTGCTGGCCAGGCGATGTCGCGCCGCTGATCACCTGGGGCCTGGTGGTTACGCGCGGGCCGACCAAGCCGCGCCAGAACCTCGGCATTTACCGCCAGCAGGTGATCGCGCC
>JBAUQH010000193.1:0-6484 GCA_049580605.1 Gallionella sp.
GTATAGCGATTGGACAACTTGCTCCCCAATTATTCCAGGCTGTCGGCCGGATGGAAATCGCCCAGGTCAACCTGCCGGTTGGCTTGTTGATCTGGGTGATGATCATTCCGATGCTGGTCAAGGTCGATTTCGGCGCCTTGCACGAGGTTAGGCAGCATGTGCGTGGCATCGGCGTGACGCTGTTCGTGAACTGGCTGGTCAAGCCATTTTCAATGGCGTTTCTAGCTTGGTTGTTCATTCGCAACCTGTTTGCACCCATGCTGCCCGCAGACCAGATCGACAGTTACATGGCCGGACTGATACTGCTTGCGGCTGCACCCTGCACGGCCATGGTGTTTGTTTGGAGTCGTCTCTCTAACGGCGATCCGCTATTCACTTTATCCCAAGTGGCGCTCAACGATGCGATCATGGTTTTCGCTTTTGCCCCCATCGTTGCTTTGTTGCTGGGGATATCAAGCATCCATGTGCCTTGGGACACATTGCTGACTTCAGTCCTCCTGTATATCGTGATTCCGGTCGTTTTGGCGCAATGGTGGCGCAAGAACCTCCTGAGCAAGGGCCAGCCGCACTTTGATGCGATCATGGAAAAGATAGGCCCCTGGTCAATATCGGCCCTGCTCGTGACACTGATACTCCTGTTTGCCTTTCAGGGCAAAGCCATCATCGAGCAACCCCTGATCATTGGGCTGTTGGCGGTACCTATCCTGATTCAGGTGTTTTTCAACTCCGCACTTGCCTACTGGCTAAACCGGGCCGTCGGCGAGAAGCACAACATCGCCTGTCCATCGGCGTTGATTGGCGCATCCAATTTCTTTGAGCTGGCCGTGGCTGCCGCCATCAGCCTGTTTGGATTTCAGTCTGGCGCAGCGCTGGCGACGGTGGTGGGTGTGCTCATCGAAGTGCCGGTGATGCTGCTGGTGGTGCGCGTAGTTAACTCCAGCAAGGGTTGGTATGAATCCGGCCAAACATCAAGGAGAACGTCATGAAAAAACTCGAAGTATTCGATCCGACCATGTGTTGTTCCACCGGTGTCTGTGGGGTGGATGTGGATCCCGTGTTGGCGCAGTTTGCTGCCGACCTGAATTGGGTTGCGGAACAGGCTGTTTCCGTGCAGCGATACAATCTCGGCCAGGAACCCCAGGCTTTCGCCGCCAACCCTGCGGTAATCAAGGAGATGGAAGCCGGTATGGATCGACTGCCAATTCTGGCTGTGGACGGGCATATCGTTTCGACGGGCACCTATCCATCGCGTCAGCAACTTGCTCAGAAATTGGGTATGTCCGCAACCGAAGCGTCGGTGCAACCAATCCAAAAGCAGTCCAGCTGTTCACCGAAATCGGGCTGCTGTTAAGGAATACCAGATGGCTTTGCCAGAAGCGAATACGCGATATCTCTTCTTTACGGGCAAGGGTGGTGTCGGCAAGACTTCGCTCTCCTGTGCCATGGGCCTTGCCTTGGCAGATGCCGGCAAACGAGTGCTGATTGTCAGCACCGATCCAGCCTCCAATCTCGACGAGGTATTGGAAACTCAACTCACATCCACACCGAATCTGATTAACGGTAATCCTGGACTCTATGCCTTGAACATTGATCCAGAAAAGGCAGCTGAGGAGTATCGCGAACGCATCGTCGCGCCCTATCGTGGTGTCTTGCCGTCCGCCGCCATCTCCAGCATGGAAGAACAGCTTTCTGGTGCTTGCACTGTGGAGATCGCCGCTTTCGATGAGTTTACCAAACTGATTGGCGATGCAAGTGCCACGGCCGATTTCGATCACGTTATATTTGATACTGCGCCTACTGGCCATACGCTGCGTCTACTCACCCTGCCGACTGCATGGAGTGGCTTCATGGCATCCTCTGCGGGTGGTGCTTCGTGTCTCGGTCCGCTGGCTGGACTGGAACAACAAAAAGCACTCTATGGTGCTACTGTTGCTCGTTTGTCTGATCCTGCCTTGACGAGCGTCATATTGGTCAGTCGCCCCGAGTTTTCTGCGTTACGCGAAGCTGAACGCACACGCGGGGAATTAGTTTCACTGGGTGTGACAAACTTATACCTTGCCCTGAATGGCGTCTTCACTGCCGCCCTACCCGGTGACGCCGTGGCCGATGCCATGACACGTCGCAGTGTGGCGGCGCTCGCTGCCATGCCTGCCGGGCTGGCAGGACTTCCAGGAAGCACGACCCCTTTGATATCGCGCGGAACGGTGGGGCTCGACGCACTGCGCGAGCTAATTAATCCTGCTCAGACAACGTGCGTCAAGCATGCGGGGCAGTCTTTTGACGGATCGATACATCTACCGCCAAGTCTGGCTGATTTGGTGGATAGTCTGGCGGAAGCTGGTCGTGGCATCATCATGACCATGGGTAAGGGTGGCGTTGGCAAGACCACCGTTGCAGCGGCCATCGCACTGGATCTGGCGCAGCGAGGCCATGCAGTACATCTTTCTACCACGGATCCAGCCGCTCATGTTGCGGAAGCAATGGCTGGTGACATTGCTGGTTTGACGGTAAGCCGTATTGACCCGGCTCGTGAAGTGGAACGCTACACCGAAGAACTTCTGGCTCGGGCTGCACCCAATTTGGATGAAGCTGGCCGAGCATTGCTCGAAGAGGATTTGCGCTCTCCTTGCACCGAGGAAATTGCGGTATTCCGCGCATTCGCTCAAATCGTGGATAAGGGGAGTGATGGCTTTGTGGTGCTGGACACAGCGCCCACTGGACATACGCTGTTGCTGCTCGATGCTGCAGAGGCCTACCATCGTGAGGTTCTTAGAACACAGGCAGAAATGCCAACATATGTTGTGGATTTGCTACCGCGACTGCGTGATCCGAATTTCACACGCATACTGATTGTCACCCTGCCTGAAGCTACACCTGTGCATGAAGCTCAGCGCTTGCAGCAGGATTTGGTTCGAGCTTGCATTACTCCTTACGCCTGGGTTATCAACCAGAGCCTGTTTTCCAGCGAAACGATAGACCCTCTGTTGCGCCTGCGCGGAGACATTGAAGTGCCTTTCATTCGTCATGTGATCAGAGAATTGTCTGAACGCACGGCTCTGGTGCCGTGGCTTGCAGAGCTACCGGTCGGCCAGACGGGACTATCACAGCTGGTCTCTTCAAGTTATTCTTCTAGTGAAACACCCCAGTTTCAGTACTTCTGACCGTCCGCTTAACACTACTCCGACTGTCTCATATGTGTTGCGTCGACCGGTTGAAACCGCAGTCGAAAGCAGAACTTCGTGAATGTACTGATTAGTGGCGAGTAATGCCAGAACTGACTGTCTCTTATGGGTCGGAGCTTGCCGGATGAAGAATTGAAAGTCGAAAGTCTGCGGTATATCTTGTAACACTCACCTCCTTCACGCCCAATCAGTTTCGACTTTATCATGTGCCTGCTGAAACGGGTGAATTCCAATTTCCGTTTTCGATGGAAGTAATTCACCCTGCAGATCACACTGAAAGAGCGTCGCCATTTTATCGCGATTTACCACTGATAGCGCTATAGCAAACTGCAAAATGATATTTAAATTGAGGGTTAGCATGAAAGAATCCATTGCAGCATTCATTCTTGTTGCCGGAATATTGTCGTCAAATGCGGCTGCGGCTGGAGGCGATGTCAAGGCCGGGGAAGCAGTCTTTAATCATGCCTGCAAGTTTTGTCATGGCGAGGGGAGAATGGGCGCACCCAAAATTGGAGACAAGGCGGCGTGGTCGGGACGCATTGAGCAGGGCGTTTCCAAGTTGACGGACCATGCCTTCCTGGGATACCGCAATATGCCTGCGCGAGGGGATTGCAATTTCTGCAGCGATCAAGACATTGTCAACGCCGTTTCCTATATGGTCGATCAATCAAAATAGCCGTTGCCTCGCGGTTAGTTGGCCCACATTTTCGAGGTTTCAGTCGCCTATCCCCTAAAGTAAGACGCTGCTGTCAATTTGAAGGTCAGCGATGACTACAAAGCCGGGAAGTGAGCATCGAATTTGGTCGGTTGCATGTCTCTTTCGGGTTGGTGTAAGCCGCATGTCGGGAAAAGAAACGAGGAGCCGAAATTGGATGATAGGCAGCCGGTTGAGTTAGCGGATTCAAACAGGCAGAATGCTGCCCATAAGTGGCAGTCTGGTTGGCGCTCAGTTCGCGCACTGTCCTTATTATCAAAGCATGTCGGGCGTAACTGTCATATGAATAACCGTTAGCCATATTTAAGGAATCATATGTATTCGGCAACATTCATCTTTGATAAAAAACAGTACGATGAAGAGTTTTATAAACTCGACAATGCAATTGCTGAAATTGCAAAAGGATCTACTGGCTACCTCGGAGAAGAGTCGTGGGAAAATCCTGAGAATGGCCGCATTTCAAATGTGTACTATTGGGAAACGATGGAAGGTCTGCAAGAGCTTATTAATCATCCCAAGCATTTAGAAGCAAAAGCCGCGCAGTCTAAATGGCTTAATGGTTACCAGGTTGTCATTTCACAGGTTGTTCGTGCCTATGGTGACGGCGCATTTCCACATCCAGCATCCTCTTTCACCAATGGCTAAACTGCCGTTCGAGCTGGACGCCGCAAAAGTGCAGCACTCCTCTACTTTGCGTTAGACCCCTCACAGTGACTAACACTCAAGCCGCAGTTGCCGAGCTCACCGCCGTGCTCAATAGGACGGCATTCCTAAAGCCGTACGGGTTTATCGTTCATGCATGCGGGCTGGGCGAGTGTGCGCTTCGGGTTCCCTTTTCAACGAAACTTGAGCGCCCTGGCGGGATTGTTAGTGGCATGACTATCATGGGGGCCGCCGATGTGGGGATATGGCTGGCGATCATGACGCATCGTGGAACCGAAGAACAATGGGTCACCTCGGATATGAAAACCGCCTTCCTCCGCAGTGGGCGAAATGAAGAATTACTTTGTACGGCCCGTATTCTCAAGTTGGGGAAACGAACAGCATGCGGAACGGTAGAAACTTTGGGCAGTTCCACGGGATTGCTGGCGCACCATGTTCTGACCTATGCCAAAGTCAATACATGACACCAAAGCTACCTTTGATCGGCCATAACCTAGCTCAACTCGGAACCCGACTGCACAGTATTCCGATCATTTATTACTTCCGTCTTCCGCGGCTCTGCTCAGCGCCACGGCGCCGGCGTGGCCGGTTAGCTTCATTCGTTGAACGTAATGTTGCGGGAATAAGCGATGCCCGTATTTGGTCGCATCCCGACTTTGCAAGATTGCGTAGGGCAATGTCCGAAATTGGTTGCATAATGGTCTCTGACCTATGAACTACCTATGGGCAAAAACCGGCCAATAACAGTCACTCGCACCTGTCTCCCCGTTAAAGGCACAGTCAGGGTTTTGTGAGGAGGAAAAGCGATCGTGTTTCTAAACGCAAATCATGAAATAAAAACGTGGATGATCCTGCTGCCTTTGTTGGGAATAATTAGTATGGTTGTTTATATTTTAAAAATCACAGCTAAATTGAGAAAGTACGAAAAGCTATACCGTAGTCAATCTGATATAACCGAATCAATCTCTGCGCTGACAGCAAAGTTGAATACAGCGTTAGAGGAAATTAAATCTGACGATGAGAATAGTGAATAGCGATTCTCAGTGTCAGCTTATCGCTTCGTGCGATCCAAGGGGAAATTTTGGCGAAAGGCTGCACAAGATCGGGCTTTCACTGATGTCGTATTGAATACAGCATGAACGGTTAAGCCGGCAGCAGCCGCAGGCATTCGAAGTATTAACAAACGCCCAATTGAGGTTCCCACCGTTCGTGGGGAAGATCAAACCGGCCAATAAGGGAAATTGCATTGGGATTTTCTAATGTTGCAATAGACATTATTTGCTATTGTCCTATTTTCTGTTGCTGCCTTCGCGAATGGATCTGAATGTACAGCAACACTTAACTCAAAGGCTCAAATCGCCTTTTTAGGTTCATTTGGCAATATGAGGTACACGGAAGAGCATGACTATGGATATACCGTTGAGTTGTGGCGTTCTGCGGGCTGCTTGTTTGGCTTCTTCCTTTCATCGAGCGGCCCCTCAGGGAATGCACCGACAGGTCCATTCGAAGGCTTAACGCATGACGAATAGGCGGGGGCTATATCGTTTAGTGCCCGTCTCACAGAAGGGTTAATTTTATCAGGCCCTACCGCTACGTTTTCGTTTGTTCCATCACGCGACCTAAATGAATTCAAAGGCACATTGCAAGAAGGCGGTATGCGCGGTGTGTTACGGCACGTCATCAAGAACGAACCGGGCGACGTACCGCCAATTCCTTCTGGAACTGTGTTGTTTCCGCTGTCAAATGAAGCGTCTGAGATGCGGGATTACCCCACATATTCACAATGGAGTTGATGGCGAATGAGCGTCTTAAGGCACGGGGGCGGAGTGGTGGTGGCAAACGGTCTTCAAGTCATGAATTGATGGTTGTGACCAATTATGCATTCCACACTATCTTTAATCGTACGGCCCGGTGGGCCCGTCTA
>JBAUQH010000194.1:0-11892 GCA_049580605.1 Gallionella sp.
CCCTCCACGATGCCCAGATCCCTGACGAACGACATATCGATCTTGAGCTGGTCCAGCGGCAGGCGCCTGAGGTATTGCAGCGAGGAGTAGCCGGTGCCGAAGTCATCCATCGAGAACTGGATGCCGGTTTCCTTCAGGGTGTTCATGGTGGCTATGATCGATTCAATGTCCTTCACCAGCATGCTTTCGGTGAGTTCCAGCTTGAGGCATGCCGGGTTGATTGAATGTCGTTGCAGGATAGATTTCACCTGTGACACAAAATCGGTCTGATGGAATTGCCTGGCACTCACATTCACTGCCAGGACCAGATTTCGGGTGGGGGATTTTTGTTGCCATGCCTTTAGCTGGGCGCAAGCCGTCTCCAGCACCCATAAACCGATGGGAACAATAAGCCCGGTTTCTTCCGCAATTGGGACGAATTGGATGGGTGAAACCAGACCGCGATCAGGGTGGATCCAGCGGATCAATGCCTCGGCTCCGATCGGGCGGTCTTCGTCATCCACCTGGATCTGGTAATAAAGCTGGAATTGCAGGTTTTCAAGCGCCTTGCGCATTTCGCTTTCAAGCGCAACGCGGGCGTTGATGACCTCCTGCATCTGCGGGTCGAAGAAGCGCAGGGTGTTGCGTCCGGCCTTCTTCGCCTGATACATGGCTATATCTGCCTGCTTCAGCAGTTCATCCGGAAGCTGGTTGTCCCCGTTGAATACGGTCGTTCCGATGCTGGCAGAAGTGCGGAACTCATGGATACCAAGTTGATACATCTGCCCCAGGCTGACCAGGATCTTTTCGCCAACCACTTCAGTCCGTTCCGCCGCCCGGAAGGTCAGTTCGCTCAGGTCTTCCAGCATCACCACGAATTCGTCTCCGCCCAGGCGGGCGACCGTGTCAACTTCGCGCACGCAGTCAGTCAGGCGTTGGGCCACTTGTTGCAACAGCATATCCCCCATTACGTGCCCCAAGGTGTCATTTAGCGATTTGAAGTTGTCCAGGTCGATGAACAACAAGGCGCCGTTGCGGTTGCTGCGCGCGCTGGATGCCAATGCCTGTTGCAGCCGGTCAAGCAGCAGCTGGCGATTGGGCAGACCGGTTAGAGGGTCATGGAATGCCAGTTGCCGGATCTTGTCTTCCGCCAGCTTGAGGTTGGTGATGTCATAGAACCAGCCAAGCACCGCACGCTCGCCTTTGTATTGGATGGGCATGCAAGAGGCCAGCGTCCACACTGCCGAATCGTCAGCGTTCCGCAATTCGATCTGGCGATTGATAACCGACCTTCCCTGCGCCAGCTCATCAAGTACTTCTTCGTATTCCTCCAGCCTTGCGTAATATTTCCTGGGATCATCACCCATCGCATGCACATTCTTGATCAGGTTGGCGTAACTCTGGTTAAAGAATACCACCTCGCGTCCATGCCTGCGTGCGATGCAGACTGCGATGGGGCTGACGTTCAGGATGTCGATCAGGCGCTGCTCATTTCCAAGTATCAATTTTTCGAAATTGCGTATTCTCGTGATTATTGGCCGCGAGATTAGAATGCCGAGCAAAGCAATCAGGAATGCGAAAAAGAAGGAAATATATCGGGAAATCCTGTTTGCCAAGCGTGAAGTATTAGCCAGAGTACGGGAAAACTGATTTTCCTGTTCAGTCAATTGCTGATTAATGGCATCCAATCTGAATAGAAGGATGGAGGTTGTTTTGGATTCGTATGTGCCAGAGACAATAGACTGATGCAGCTTCCCGGCTTCATTGTTCAACTCGGCAATTATCTGATCACCGGCTGTCCAGTTCTCGATTGCCTTGCTCATGAACGAGAAGTGCTGAAATCGCAGGAAGAGTTTGATCATGAACTCTATATCTTCCGGATTGTTTCCGCCTTGCAGAAACCCTTCACGGGCTATCTCAAGATCCGGATTGGATTTCTGCAATTCAATGCGCGCCCTCATATCCCCCAAGGGCACCCGGATATATTGCAGATAGGATTTGTAGTCGTCTTCGCTGCTGGTTATGGCATAGTGTTCAAGGCTGCGAATCGCATCTTTCTGAGCCTTTCCCCACAATCCTTCAGCGCCGATATAGGCTCGAACTGGAATCAATACATTCATCTGAGCCTGGATAATCAGAATGAAAATAAAAAACAATGCGATGAACAGGCTAATGATCCGGTATACGTTATTGACCAAGGAGGAGTGCGAATTTAGCTTTTCAAACATTGTGAAGATATTGATTTTTTGGACTATCGATTTCAATTGAACGGATTTTTGTTTCCGGGCATTCATTGGCAGTCTATGCTTGCCGCATATTGCCCGTTTGGATTGTCTAATACAACTGCCTGAAACTCATCACAGGACGATCGTTGTCAGCGCGAATACGATCAACTTGTCCTGCCCGTTCAAATGCGGATCAGGAAAAACGCTGCTTTGAGCATCCCCTGAAAACATCATCCACCCGAGAAAATGTCGGGCCCGAGGTTCAGCAGGCAATCTGAAATTAAACGCATATCGGTCAGCGCAAACGACACACGATTGGCCTGCTGTTTCTGCCTTTCGACAGTTTTCACAAAAGCGGAATCGGTAACGCGCCACGCTTTTCCAGTACACCGCCATTCGCCACGACGAAGTCGTCTCCTGCGCGCTTGCCGCATTTGGCGGGGCGGTTTGACTGGCCGCGTTCGGTTGATGCGGGAGCATATACGGCCGCACTACCATCCGCCGAATTGATTGTTCGAACCAGGCCCGAAGATGTTCACGCTTTAACAGGCCGAGACTTTACAAACCGGGGCAATTTAAACCATTGCTGACCGAAAGCGAGTTGCCCGCCAATATTGCCGGATTGTCAAATATTACAGCAACGGAAACGACCATTTGTCGCCCGTCTTCTGCCGTATGTCGAAAGATGCTTTAACCCGCACTGGTTATATAGAACAATTTGACCAGGCGATGAAGCGTTTATTGCCCGTGCTCATTTTTCCTCCCCTGGGCATATGTTCTGACTGCATGCAGAACTCCCCTTATCCCCAACCCGTAAAGGCTTGGGGATTTTTATGGCTGCAACAAACCGGATTTCAATATTGGCGCACAACTGCACTATTGCAGACCATCGATTTTGCTGCATTCAACGTTCCCGCCGTCAACCGCCACAACCAAGTCACTTCCTTGGCCCGCCTCTTGCAACGAATCTGCGTAACCGGCAACCTTGGGATGCGAGTGGCGGTCGATGCATAACGCATCGATCCAAACGGATTCATGCTGATACGGATCGAGCGCCAAACCGGAAGAACGGACCGGGAAAACTGCGAATTGATATTGATTCGGCGTGTTCTGCGGCCGTTGCAGCCGATATCGAACCATTCGCATGATTGTAGTGAAGGATCGGGTTAAACTGCCAGCAAGCCCGGCAAATCCCTGATCGAGTCGATGATCATGTCCGGCCTGATTCGTGAGGCCGCAGCGTAGCTTTCGCGATATTTCCCGGTTTTGACCAGTATGCCGGCAATACCCGCCCGTTGCCCGCCCCCGACATCTGCATCGATATCGTCGCCAACGATAGCGACTTCCGCAGAATCCAATCCCATGGTGCCCAACGCAATGTCGAAGAAATCACCCGAGGGTTTGCCGATGATTTTTGCGCTGCTGTTGCTGGCATATTCCAGGGCATCGACAAATCCGCCTATATCCATCTGCAAACCGCTGGCCGTTTGCCAGAAACGGTTCTTGTGTATGGCTATCAATTGGGCACCCTTCATCAGACTATTGAAAATCTCGTTCATCAGGCGGTATGACCAGGTATCTCCGATATCCCCGACCAATATGTACTCGGCATCGGTTTCCGATTGCCGGAATTCCCTGAAGTCCCGCTTTACATCATCCGATAGCAGGAAGCGGCACACCGGATCATGCTGCCGCCTCAGGAACAATAGCGCCGCCTGCGGGGCGCTGATGAGCTCCTGTCTGGGTATCGAGAAGCCCATGGAATTGATTTTATGTTGCAGGGTGTCGAGCGACAGGGTGCTTGTATTCGTGACGAAGCGGCACTGGATTCCGCTGGCGCGAATGCGCTCCACGGCAACGATTGCGCCCTCGATTACCCGGGAGCCGACATAAAGCACCCCGTCCAGGTCGAACAATAGTCCCTTAATCACTGGAAAATCTTTCATCGGCATCAACACCAGGAAATTCCAAATCCATTCCAGAAGTATCAACAGCTTCCACCCGGCCAAATTTTACCCGTAAATAACAAACCGGCAATCCGGCCGGCTAACGAACTCCCAGCCGCCATAGCGATGTCACTTCCTTCGCGCGCGCTTCATGCAGCGGATCGGTTTGATCGGCAACCTTGGGATGGTGCGGGCGCGCATCCAGCCGCTCGATCACCCGCAAGCCCGACGCTTCGAACAATGCCAGCAGTTCTTCACGCGTGCGCAAGCCGAGATGCTCGGCAATATCGGACAGCACCAGCCAGCCCTCGCCGCCCGGTTCCAGGTGTTCGGCAAGTCCGGCAAGGAAGCCGCGCAGCATGCGGCTGTCCGGATCGAAGATCGCATGTTCGATCGGCGAACCGGGGCGGGCGGGTATCCACGGCGGGTTGCACACAATCAGCGGCGCCCTGCCCGCGGGGAACAGGTCGGCCTGCACGACTTCGACCTGCGCATGCAGGCCTAATCGGGAAATATTCTCGCGGGCGCAGGCCAGCGCGCGCGGGTCCTGGTCGGTCGCGACGATGTGCCTGATGCCGCGGCGCGCCAGCACGGCCGCAAGCACGCCGGTGCCGGTGCCGATGTCGAACGCCAGTCCAGGCCCGGTGATTTTCTGCGGCAACGGAGCTGTGTTCACCAGTTCCAGGTATTCGCCGCGCACCGGGGAGAACACGCCGTAGTGCGGGTGGATGCGCGCGACTGTTTTTCCATCACCCAGGACGGGAATCTCGACGCCTTTTTTTCTCCATTCGTGCGCGCCGACCAACCCCAGCAATTCGCGCAGGGACGCAACCGAGGGCTCGCTGCTTTCCCCGTAAACTTCAGTGCAGGCCTGCCTGATATCCGGCGCGCGGCGCAGCGGAATGGTGTAATCGCTGTCCAGCGGTATCAGCAGCATTGCCAGCGTGCGCGCGCGTTGCGACTGCGCCTGGCGATGCAGGTGGAAAGCGGCAGCGGGGATTGCCGGTGCCTCCGCAGCCCTGGGCTTGCGCGGTTTGCGGTCGATTCGACGCGACATGGCCTGCAGCAGCTGCTTTGCGTTCTGGAAATCGCCGCGCCACAGCAGCGCCGTCCCTTCGCTGGCCAGACGATAAGCCCGGTCCGCCCTCATCGTGTCGTCCGCGATGCCCACGCGCTTCGGCGGCGGCATGCTGCTCTCCGAACGCCAGCGGGCCGTACATTCCTGGCCGGCCTCGCTCCAGCTGATCATCGGGACCATCGATTTGCTGTCAGTATTGTGCATGCGGCCATCATATCGCGATGCGGCGGTTCCCGAAGCGGGATATCGCGCGATTCGATGCTGCCGGCGATTGTGTTTCTCGGGTCACGGATTGCATTGACAGCGCGTTGATCGTTCTCATATGATTCAACAAGGTATAGCCAGCCGGCAATCGGCAACTCAATCTGCAATTCAGTTTTCGGAAAATCAGTTTTCGGCACATCAGTTTTCCGGGCGTTGCGGGCATCTGCGGCAAACCAGCGACAGGATTCGCCTGCGACAAGATTCGATAGATGAAACACATGCAGTTTCGGTAAACATGTCCGATTTCCGTGAGCGACTGGAAACTTAGGGCGTTACTAAACAAGGGATGTACATGTTTCGACTACTGCGCTATTTCTCAATCGCCAGCCTGGTTTCGATGGTTCTGGCGGCAATCGTTCTCGGCATACTCCACCCGTTGCTGGAACAGGACCATCTGCTCAGATACGGCGAAAGCCGGAACGTGGCGCTGGCCCGGTCTTTCGCCAACAACACCTGGCCTAAGTTTCAAGGCTTGTTCAATACCACAAAGGGCCTGGACGCTAAAACGCTGCGCCGCCAGCCCGTAATTGCAAGACTGGGTCGCAGCATTCGCAACGCGGTGCGTAATACCGAAACGCTGCGCGTACAAATCTACCAGCTCGACGGCCGCACGCTGTTCTCGACCGATACCACGCAGATCGGGACCAGCAACGGCAGCGACCCCGGCTTTTTATCGGCAATGCAAGGCGTGCCGCAAAGCAGCATCACCCGCTACGACAAGTACGACAGCCTGAACGGGGAACTTGCAGATCGCGAAGTGCTGTCGAGCTTCATCCCGCTTCGCTCCGCTGCGGACAAGCCCGTCCAGGCGGTGATGGCGATCGATATTGATGTCACCGACCTGGCTGCAAGCGACGCCCGGGAGGGGACCAAGGTCGCATTGGGCGTGATCGCTGTGCTGACTGCGCTGTACGGGATCCTGTTTTTCATCGTCAGGCATGCCGACAACATGATCAGGAACCAGTACGAGAATCACCAGCGCATCGAGCAGAATCTGCGCCATGCGACCACCCACGATGCATTGACCAACCTGCCGAACCGCATGCTGCTGCTGGACCGTATCAAACAATCGCTGGCTTCTGCGGAGCGCAACAACAGCCTGCTGGCCGTGGCTTTTGTCGATCTCGACTTTTTCCAGAACATCAATAATTCGCTGGGACACGAAATCGGCAACCAGGTTCTGCAAACCATTGCACACCGCCTGGGTGGCTGCGTTCGCGAAAGCGACACTATTGCCCGCCTGGGCGGCGACGAATTCGTGGTCAGTGTGCCGGTCATCAAATCCGGCGCGGACATGTTGCAGATCGCCACCAAGATGCTCAATGCCGTCGCGTTGCCGATCGAGATCGGCGGACGCGAGCTGCATCTGACCGCAAGCATCGGCATCGCGCTGTACCCCGAGCACGGTATGGATGCCGAGACCCTGATTGGCAAGGCGGACATGGCCATGCACAGCGCCAAGCGCCTGGGACGCAACCGGCACCAGATGTTCGTCGAACACATGAGCGAGGAAATCCGCCAGCTGGTGCAGCTGGAAGACGAAATGTGGCGCGCGCTGGAGAACAACGAATTCGTGCTCCATTACCAGCCGGTCATCGACCTGAACTCCGGTGCGATCATCGGGGCCGAAGCGCTGGTGCGCTGGCCCAATGCGCATGGAACCTGGCTATCGCCCGCGGAATTCATCCCGAAGAGCGAGAAATGCGGCCTCATCGCGCCGCTCAGCGAATGGGTACTCAGCGAGGCGTGCGCGCAGTTGCAGGCATGGCGGGAAAGCGGAAACGGACTGGGCCTGCTCAGCATGTCGGTGAATCTGTCGGCCAGCCATTTTGCAACCCCCGGACTGGATACGATGATAGCCGGCGTGATCGAACAGGCTGAGATCGACCCGAAGTTGCTGCATCTCGAGATCACCGACGGCTTCCTGAAAAATCCGGACGAATCGGTCCTGGCCAATTTCGAGGGACTCAAGCGTGTCGGCATCAAGTTCACCCTCGATGATTTCGGCTCCGGCTATTCGAGTCTCGGCTATCTGCGCAGCTTCCCGATCGACCTGCTCAAGATCGACCGGACGTTTATCCGCGACCTGCCGGACAATGCCGACAATGCGGCGATCGTGACCACGATCATCTCGCTGGCAAACAGCCTGGACCTGACGGTTGTCGCGAAGGGCGTCGAAACCGCCGCGCAACTGTCGTTCCTGCAGCAGCACGGTTGCCAGCACGCGCAGGGATTCCTGTTCAGCCGTCCGCTGCCGGCGGATGCGTTTCTGTCGCTGGCAATGGAACACCGCGACATGCGCGGCACCCGTCCGGTCACCCCCGGGTAACGGCCGCGGCGTTACCGGTCGGCGACCAAACCGTCCCGATTCTGCTCGCGCATCCGCGCGAATTGCGCGACGAATTCCGCAAAAGCACCGGCCTCGATCGCGGTGCGGATTTCGCCCATCAGATGCAGGTAGTAGTGCAGATTGTGTATCGTGTTCAGGCGCGCGCCGAGTATCTCGCCGATGCGGTGCAGGTGGTGCAGGTAGGCGCGGGTGAAATTGCGGCAGGTGTAGCAGCCGCAATGCTCGTCCAGCGGGCGCATGTCCGTGCGGTACTGTGCATTCTTTATCTTGATGTCGCCGAGACGGGTGAACATCATTCCGTTGCGTGCGTTGCGCGTCGGCATCACGCAATCGAACATGTCGATACCCTGCGCGACGGCCGCGACGATATCCTCCGGCGTGCCTACGCCCATCAGGTAGCGCGGCTTGTGTTGCGGAAATCGCGGCGCAGTGTGCCGCAGTATGCGCAGCATTTCCTCCTTGGGTTCGCCCACCGACAGTCCGCCGATCGCATAGCCGTCGAAACCGATGCATTCCAGTTCGCGCAGCGATTCGTCGCGCAGGTGTTCATGCATCCCGCCCTGCACGATGCCGAACAGCGCATTCGGATTGTCGCCATGCGCGGCTTTCGAGCGCTCCGCCCAGCGCAGCGACAGACGCATCGAATCCGCGGCGGTCCTTTCGTCGGCCGGATATGGCGTGCATTCGTCGAAAATCATCACAATGTCGGAATTCAGCACGCGCTGGATATGCATGGATTCCTCCGGCGACAGGAAACATCTGTCGCCGTTGACCGGCGACTGGAACGTCACGCCCTCCTCGGTGATCTTGCGCAGCGCCCCCAGGCTGAACACCTGGAATCCGCCGGAATCGGTCAGGATCGGTCCGTCCCATCCCATGAAGCGGTGCAGCCCGCCATGCGCGGCGATCACTTCCAGACCCGGACGCAGCCACAGGTGAAAGGTGTTGCCCAGCACGATCTGAGCGCCAATCTCGCGCAACTCGACCGGCGACATCGCCTTCACCGTCCCATAGGTGCCGACCGGCATGAAGGCGGGGGTTTCCACGCTGCCGTGGGCGAGATCCAGTGTGCCGCGACGGGCAAGGCCGTCGCTTTTGTGCAGGGTAAATTTCATGGTTTTCTCTCGATCAACATCGCATCCCCGTAACTGAAGAAACGGTATTCCTTTTCAACCGCATGGCGGTAGGCTGCCTGCATTTCTTCCATTCCGCCAAACGCGCACACCAGCATCAGCAGCGTCGAACGGGGCAGGTGGAAATTGGTGAGCAGCACATCCGCTACCTTGAAACGGTAACCCGGCGTGATGAAAATATCCGTCTCCGCGCGCCCGGCCTGCAGCACCCCGGTTGCCGCGGCGCTCTCCAGCGCGCGCAAACTGGTGGTCCCGATCGCGATCACCCTGCCCTGTCCGGCGCGGGTCGCGGCGATTGCATCCGCGGTCGCCTGCGGAATCTCATAGCGCTCGCTGTGCATGGTGTGGTCGCGGATATGTTCGGCGCGCACCGGCTGGAAGGTGCCCGCACCGACATGCAGGGTCACCCAGGCGATCCGCACCCCTTTGTCGCGCAACGCCTGAAGCATCGCTTCGTCGAAATGCAAACCCGCGGTCGGTGCCGCGACCGCGCCCGCCGTTTTTGCATACACGGTCTGGTAACGCTGCTCGTCTTCGGCCCCGGCCGTATGGGTGATGTAGGGCGGCAACGGCAATTGCCCGTGGCGTTCGAGCTGGTCCAGCACAGCTTCATGGCCTGCAAAACGGAGGCGATAGAATTCGCCGTCTCGCCCCATCACCTCGGCCTGCAATCCGCCCGCGAGATTCAGCAGGCTGCCCGGCCTGGGCGAATGGCTGGCGCGCACCTGTGCCATAACCTGGTGCCCATCCAGCACACGCTCGACCAGCACCTCGATCCTGCCCCCGCTTTCCTTGCTGCCGGACAGGCGCGCCTTGATCACGCGCGTGTCATTCAGCACCAGCATGTCATCCGGCCCGACCAGTTGCAGCAGATCCTCAAATAGCCTGTCGTCGAACACGCTGTCATGCACATGCAGCAGGCGGCTGGCGCCGCGCCGCTCGGGCGGATGCTGCGCGATCAGCCGCTCCGGCAATACAAAATCAAATTCATCGGTACGCATCTACGCGGGAAAAAGCCATGCAAAGCCAGGATTGTAGACGATGTGAAACAGCTGCTCGTGACAAAAGTGCGGCCGGCGGCAGTTAAGCACGGCTAATCGCAGTTGCGCCCGACCCCGAAATGCCCGACCCGGAAATTTCCGCAACGCAATTACCGGAGGCTGTCGATAACGAGCCCGAGCGTGGCCTTGTCGGCGGCCGGAAAAACCAGGAATTCCGGGTTGTGCAGATCGATCTTGTTGTAGCGCAATTCCTTGCCCGCCATGTCGCACACGATGCCGCCCGCCGCTTTCACCACCGCATGCGCGGCGGCGGTATCCCACTCCATGGTCGGACCGAGGCGCGGATACAGATGCGCCGCCCCTTCTGCAACCAGGCAGAACTTGAGCGAACTGCCCATGCTTATCACTTGATGTGCGCCGAGCCGTTCGAGCAGCGCTTCGGTGCGCGCGTCGCGATGCGAACGGCTCGTGACGATCCGGATGGGTTCTCCCGCGCGGCGGGGTAATGCGGTGATGGGCTGGGCCGGGGCGTTGCCGCGCTGCACGAAAGCGCCGGCGCCGTGCGCGCCGAAGTAGCATTTACCCGGTACCGGCGCGTACACCACGCCCAGAACCGGTTCGGCCGATTCCACCAGCGCGATGTTGACCGTGAATTCGCCGTTGCGATTGATGAATTCCCGGGTGCCGTCGAGCGGATCGACCAGCCAGTAGCGCGTCCATTGCGAACGCACCGGATAGGCAATGTCGGCGGCTTCTTCGGAAAGAATCGGGATATCCGGCGTGAGCCCGGCCAGTTCCCCGACAATAATCCGGTGCGCGGCCAGGTCTGCCAGGGTGAGCGGGGAATTGTCCGCTTTGGCGGTCTCGCCCGCCTCGCCCCTTTGATAGACGGCCATGATGGCTGCGCCGGCACGGTGTGCGATACGCACCACTTGCTGCAGATATTTTTCGTTCACGATTGATTATCCTGTTCCCGACCGTGCTAGCTGCGGTCCGGTATCCGTAACGATTTACGCAATCGGCGGCTGCGGACATGCCTGGACTTGTCGCCGCATGATAACACTTCGATTTCGGCCCCTGACCGGCCTAACCACGACAGCGCCCGACCTTTCGTCACGGTGCATGATTACCCGCTGGAATGCACCGCGAAGCGCTCCAGCCGGGCTCGCCCGCTCAGAATCCGGTTGATATGGGTCCCCGCATCATGGATAATGCGGCCCGCTTGGCCGGGGTGGTGGAACTGGTAGACGCGCCGGACTCAAAATCCGGTGCCAGAAATGGTGTGAGGGTTCGAGTCCCTCCCCCGGCACCAACAAGCGCTGTTCCATGGTTCATGGAATACCCTGCAATACCTTATTGCCCAAGCATAACTCCCCGCGTGCCCAAGTTTGACGGTGAACCGGGTTTCCGGAGATTCGATTCGGGCTCATCCCATGAATAATTCCGTTTAGCGATGTCAACCGAACAAATCTGCAGCGCGTTATAGACACCGACACAGTAGTGTCTTAAACGTTTATCAATCTACTAAAACTGGAGTTCACAATGAGCAAACTGTTATCCTTACTGATCGCTGCTGTATTCGCTGCTGTTTCATTCACTGCTGTTGCTGCTGACGAAGCTGCTCCTGCCGCTGGTGCAGCTATGGCCGCTCCTGCCAAAGCTGAAACAAAGAAAGAAGTAAAGAAAGAAAAGAAAGCAAAAAAAGCACACAAAGCAAAAAAAGCACACAAAGCAAAAAAAGAAATGAAAGCTGACGAAGCACCAGCAGCAGCCAAGTAATACCGGCACAAGCTTAAAAAAGCAGGGGAAACCCTGCTTTTTTTATTTGCGGAGTACAAAATGATCTGGAAACCCAATGTCACTGTCGCCGCCGTGATTGAGCACGAGGGGAAATTCCTGCTGATCGAAGAAGAAAC
>JBAUQH010000195.1:0-7603 GCA_049580605.1 Gallionella sp.
GTGCAAGGCATGCAGTCCGCGATCGAACGGGCGCAGGCCTGCGTCGAGGCCGGGGCCGACATGATCTTTCCCGAGGCGATCACCACGCTGGAGCAGTACGCCGAGTTCACCAGGGCCGTGAAGGTGCCGGTGCTGGCGAACATCACCGAATTCGGCGCGACGCCGCTGTTCTCCACCGAACAACTGGCCGGCGTGGGCATCAGGCTGGCGTTGTACCCGCTGTCCGCCTTCCGCGCGATGAGCAAGGCCGCGCTGAACGTGTACCGGCACATCCTCGCCGACGGCACGCAGCAGCATGTCGTCGCCGATATGCAGACGCGCATGGAACTTTACGACCATCTCGGCTATCACGAATACGAACAGAAGCTGGACCGGTTGTTCGCCGAGCAGGCAACCGATTAGGATTTGATTCATGGTTCAAATATCAGGGAGATAAGACATGGCAGAAGAATCCACCGTACCCAAGCCGAAAAAATCCGTCGCACTGTCCGGCACCATCGCCGGAAACACCGCAGTCTGCACCGACGGGCGCACCGGCAACGACCTGCACTATCGCGGCTACGACATCCTGGATTTTGCCGACCAGGCCGAGTTCGAGGAAATCGCGCACCTGCTGATCCACGGCACCCTGCCGAACGCGGCCCAGCTCAAAACCTACAAAGCCAAACTGAAGTCGCTGCGCGGTTTGCCGCAGCCGGTAAAGCAGGCGCTGGAAGCGATCCCCGCGAATGCCCACCCGATGGACGTGATGCGCACCGGCTGCTCGATGCTCGGCACCTGCGAACCGGAACCTGACAGGCACAACGAATCCGTCGCAAAAGATATCACCGACCGCATGCTGGCCTGCTTCGGCTCGATGCTGATGTACTGGCACCACTACTGCACCTCGGGGAAGCGCATCAACGTGGACACCGACGATGAAACCGTCGGCGGCCATCTGCTGCACCTGCTGCACGGCGCGCCGCCGAAGGCTTCCTGGGTGCGCGCGATGCACACTTCGCTGATCCTGTATGCCGAGCACGAGTTCAACGCATCGACTTTCACCGCGCGCGTGATCGCCGGCACAAATTCCGACATCTATTCCTGCATCACCGGGGCGATCGGCGCGCTGCGCGGCCCCAAGCACGGCGGCGCCAACGAGGAGGCATACCGCATCCAGAGCCGCTACCAGAACGCCGACGAGGCGGAGGCCGACATCCGCGAACGCGTCGGGCGCAAGGAAATCGTGATCGGTTTTGGCCACCCGGTCTACACCATCTCCGACCCGCGCAACGAGGTGATCAAGCGCCTGGCGAAATCGCTGGCCGAAGAAAAGGGCCGGACCGCTTTGTTCGACATTGCCGCAAGGCTGGAAACCGTGATGTGGGACCTGAAGAAAATGTTTCCCAACCTGGACTGGTTCTCAGCGGTGTCGTATCACATGATGGGCGTGCCGACCAACATGTTCACGCCGCTGTTCGTGATTTCGCGCGTGACCGGCTGGGGCGCGCACGTGACGGAACAGCGCGCCGACGGCAAGATCATCCGCCCGAGCGCTAACTATGTCGGGCCGGAGAACCTGGCGTGGTTACCGATCGAAAAACGTTAAACCGGGGAAATTAAAATGAGCGCCAATGTGGAAATGAACACCCGCCCCGCACCCGACCAGGTGCTGGTGGATATCGCGCAATACGTGTGCCAGAAGGAGATCAAGTCGACCGAGGCCTACGACACCGCGCGCAACTGCCTGATCGACACGCTCGGTTGCGGGCTGCTCGCGCTGCGCTTCCCCGACTGCACCAAACACCTCGGACCGCTGGTGCCCGGCACCACGGTACGCAACGGCGCGCGCGTGCCCGGCACCTCGCACGAGCTCGACCCGGTCAAGGCCGCCTGGGACATTGGTGCGATGATCCGCTGGCTGGATTTCAACGACACCTGGCTGGCCGCCGAATGGGGGCACCCTTCCGACAACCTCGGCGGCATACTTGCGGTGGCGGATTACCAGAGCCGATGCAGCGTGGCCGAAGGCAAGAAGCCGCTGACCATGCGCGACGTGCTGAATGCGATGATCAAGGCGCACGAGATCCAGGGCGTGCTGGCGCTGGAAAACAGTTTCAACCGCGTCGGACTGGACCATGTGGTGCTGGTCAAGGTCGCTACCGTTGCCGTGGTGACACGCATGCTGGGCGGTACCGAGGAGCAGGTGATCGATGCGCTGTCGCAGGCGTTCGTCGACGGGCAATCGCTGCGCACCTACCGCCATTCGCCGAACGCGGGCTCGCGCAAATCCTGGGCTGCCGGCGACGCCACCTCGCGCGCGGTGCGCCTGGCGATGATCACGATGACCGGGGAAATGGGCATCCCCGGCGTGCTGACCGCACCGCAGTGGGGCTTCTACGACGTGCTGTTTTCCAAGACCAACAAGGACCAGAAACTCAAGCCCGAAGAACAGCGCCGCTTCTCGCTGCCCCAGCCTTATGCCAGTTACGTGATGGAAAACATCCTGTTCAAGATTTCATTCCCGGCAGAATTCCATTCTCAGACTGCCTGCGAAGCGGCGGTGCGCCTGCATCCGCAGGTGCGGGACAGACTGAAGGACATCCGCAAGATCGTGATCACCACGCACGAATCCGCGATCCGCATCATCTCCAAGGTCGGCCCGCTGGCCAATCCGGCGGACCGCGATCACTGCATCCAGTACATGGTCGCCGTGCCGCTGGCATTCGGCGACCTGGTTGCGGAAAATTACGAGGACAGTTTTCACTCGGCAAATCCGGTCATCGACGAACTGCGCGAAAAGATGGAGATCGCCGAAGATCCGCGCTACAGCCGCGAATATCTGGAAGCGGGCAAACGCTCCATCGCAAACGCGGTCCAGGTGTTCTTCATTGACGGCAGCAGCACCGAAAAGATCGAAGTGGAATACCCGATCGGCCATCGCCGCCGCCGCGAAGAGGGCATCCCGGTGCTGGAGCAGAAGTTCCTGGACAATCTGCGCACGCGCTTTCCCGAACAACGCTGCCAGCAGATCATGGCGCTGTGCCTGGACGGCAAAAAGCTGGAAGCGATGCCGGTCAATGATTTCATGGAGATGTTCATTATCAACTAATCAAGCAAGCTGGATGCGGAGTTGGCAGCGAAGCATTTGCGGCGGGATAGCCTGCTGCTTCGCGCTCCCGCACCAGGAGGGCAATGCCCCACCGTGTCGCGCGAGCACCGCAAGAAGCCGCGCATAACCAGCGGCTAGGCTGCTGGCGGGCTCGGTCGAATGGCTCGCAATTTTAACGGCGAGTGACGAGACCTATCTGGCTGGACAGGCGTACCCGCAGCGGGTGGGCCGTGCGGTTCCCGTAGCCAAAGCGGCGACCGCGAAGCACCGAAACGAGCGAGCACGCGACACCGCGATTCGCCCGCAAAACGAATTAATCAGGGAGGATCGGCATGAACTACCGTACAGAGTATGACCATTCGATGAAAGATCCGGCAGGTTTCTGGCGCAAGCAGGCCGAGGCGCTGGAATGGTTCAAGTTTCCGCAGCAGATACTGTCACTCGACGACGACGGCCTCGGCTACTGGTTCGCCGACGGCGAAATGAACACCGCCTACATGGCACTGGACCACCATGTGAAAACCGGGCGCGGCAGCCAGCCCGCGCTGATCTATGATTCCCCGGTCACCGGCACCAAATCGAGTTACACCTATGCCGAGCTGACCGCCATCGTCGCGAAGACGGCCGGGATGCTGGCCGGCCTCGGCGTCGTGAAAGGCGACCGCGTGATCATCTATATGCCGATGATCCCGGAAGCGGTGATCGCGATGCTCGCGGTGGCCAGGCTGGGTGCGATACACTCCGTGGTGTTCGGCGGCTTTGCACCGCCCGAGCTGTCGGTGCGCATCGACGACGCAAAACCGAAGGTCATCATGACCGCTTCATGCGGGATCGAGATCAAGCGCGTGGTGGAATACAAACCGCTGGTCGACCGCGCCATTGAACTCGCGCAACACAAGCCGCAATGCTGCATCGTGTTGCAGCGTCCGCAGGCCGCCGCGACCCTGGTCGCCGGGCGCGACCATGACTGGAAATCATTGCTGGCCAAGGCGCAACCAGCCGACTGCACACCGGTCAAGGGCAGCGACCCGCTGTATATCCTCTACACCTCCGGCACCACCGGCAAGCCCAAGGGCGTGCTGCGCGAGAACGGCGGCCACGCGGTCGCGCTCAAGTACAGCATGAAGGCGATCTACAACGTCGAACCGGGCGATGTGTACTGGGCCTGCTCGGACGTGGGCTGGGTGGTCGGCCATTCCTACATCGTGTACGGCCCGCTGCTGCATGGCTGCACCACCATCGTCTATGAAGGCAAGCCGGTGATGACGCCGGACGCCGGTGCGCTGTGGCGCGTCTGCGCCGAGTATGGCGTGAAGGCGCTGTTCACCGCACCGACCGCGTTCCGCGCGGTGAAAAAAGAAGACCCGGAAGCGGCAATGATGAAGCGATACGACCTGGGCAAGCTGCAGGTCATCTACTCTGCCGGCGAACGGCTCGATCCGCCCACCCAGGCCTGGCTTACCGAAAAAAGCGCCAAGCCGGTGGTGGACCACTGGTGGCAGACCGAGACCGGCTGGGCGATCACCGCCAACCTGCAGGGCGTCGAGCCGATGCCGGTCAAGCCCGGCTCGTCCACCGTGCCGGTGCCCGGCTACAACGTGCAGATACTGGACGAGAACGGACACAAGGTCCCGCGCGGCACGCAGGGTTACATCGCGCTGAAGCTGCCGCTGCCGCCATCCTGTTTGAACCATATCTGGGGCGACGCGAACAAATTCCGCGACAGTTACCTGGCCTTCCTGCCGGGCCACTACACCAGCGGCGACGGGGGTTATATCGACGAGGACGGCTATGTGTTCGTGATGGGGCGCGTGGACGACGTGATCAACGTCGCCGGGCACCGGCTGTCCACCGGCGAGATCGAAGAAGTGATCGCGACCCATCCGGCGGTCGCGGAATGCGCGGTGATCGCGCGCGACGACGACCTCAAGGGACAGGTTCCGATGGGGCTGGTGGTGCTCAAGTCCGGCATGACCATTTCCGAAACTGACGTGCAGCAGCAACTGGTCAGCCGCATACGTGAAACCATCGGCGCGATCACCTGCTACAAGGACACGGTGGTGCTGGTCCGGCTGCCCAAGACCCGCTCCGGCAAGACGCTGCGCAAGACGCTGGCCAACATCATCAACGGCAAGGAATACATGGTGCCGTCGACCATCGACGATCCGGGGGTGGTACCCGAGATCATCGAGGTGCTGCGCGCAAAGAAGCTGGTCAGATAGCCGGCCAATCAGGCTTCAGGAATCCGGAATGCGCCTGACAGCGCTATCGGGCCAGGATTCAGCCTGCACGGTGCGCGGGCACACAACCGGATCAAAGCTGAAAAGCCAACCATAGCAGCATTCCCTCCGCAATCTCCCGCAATAGTCCGGGCGGCTTCGCGCGATAAAGCATAGCCGCTTTGCGCTGCCCTTCCATCCAGGCAGCGAAACGCTCGACGTCGGACGGTTCATAGAAGGACAGCATCAATTCATAGTTCAGGAACAGGCTGCGTTCATCCAGATTGGCCGAACCGGCAAGCGCGAGCCCGTCATCGATCACCACGGCCTTGGCGTGGATCATGTTCGGCATCAGCCAGACGCGGCCGCCCGCCGAAGTCAGTTCCCGAAGTGCGCGGTGCCGTGCCAGGTCGGCGAGGCGATGGTTAGATTTTCCGGGCAACAGGAGATCGACCGCAACGCCGCGGCGGGCGGCCAATGTCAGCGACATCAGCAGCGTCGAATTGGGCACAAAATAAGGAGTGACCGCCAAGATGCGCTTGCCCGACAGGAAGAAGCCCGAGATCAGCAACGTATAGAGCGTATCGTCGATCTGGTCGGGTCCGCTCGCAATCAGCTGCCCAATCGCGGCATCGGCCTGCGGGCCCGGACCGGCCGAAGGGAATGGCCCTGGCATGACACTCCGGGTTGCGAACGCCCAATCCTGCTCGAATTGCTGCTCGGCCTGCCGGGCCAGGTTGCCGTGCAGATCGAAACTCAAGTCCACCCACGGGGCGCTGGTGCGGGAAGAAGCCGTGTCACCCTCGAAATATTCGACCGCAATATTTCTGCCGCCGCACCAGAGCCACTCGCTGTCTGCGATCACCATCTTGCGGTGATTGCGCAGGTTGGTGCGTCCCCGCAGGGAGGAGCGCAGGGGGGGGACAAACAGCGCGACCTGAATGCCTGCTGCCGACAGAGTGTTGAAATGGGTGTGTTTGCCCATATAGGCGCCGACGCCATCAACCAACAATCTCACCCGTATCCCTTCACGGGCGCGCCGCATCAGGATCGCGGCAATTTCGTCGCCCAGCTTGTCCCGCGCGAAAATGAATGTGCACAGGTCGATGCTGCGTGCCGCCGCATCTAACATGTTGCGCAGTGCCTGAAGGGCTTGTGTCCCGTCCTGGTGTATGGTCAGCTGACGGTAGGATGAAGCGGCCGGCATCGACATGGCCGCGGCAAGCTGCCGGGTTCGCTCAGGAACAGAGACCGGGCCATAATGTTGTGCCGCAAATTCGAAGCCGCCGGGAGATGACCGGAAGCTCTTCACCTTGCGTATGCCGAATACCAGGTAAAGCGGCAGTGCAGCATAAGGCAGCGTAATCAGGGAAACGACCCAGACGATGGCAGTAGAAGGATGACGGCGCAGGTGCAGGGTGTGCGAGGTGGTGGTGTAGGCGGCCAAGCCCAACATCACGGCCAGTCCGTGGATCGTCAACCAATGATCGAACACATATCCATACAAATTGTCCATCAGCTCTGTCCGGGAAATCGAATACGGCGATTACTATATCGAGTTCGGCGGGGTCATGGTAAATCGCCCCGCACCCATTCGGGTTATTTGTATTTTTCGGGATTGCCCGGACTAACCTGCTTGACTCGTTTCTTCAATTGCCGCCCGCGCACGCAACTGCCCGCACGCGCCTTCGATCCCCTGCCCCGCCGAATCGCGTATCCGGGCGAGAATGCCCCGCCGGTTCAGGGTGTGCGCGATGAATGCGATCCGCTCGGCGGACGGGCGGCGATAGGCCGGACCGTCGACCGGGTTGAACGGGATGAAGTTCATCACCGCGTATTTTCCGGAAAGCAGTTGCGCGATTCTTTCCATCTCGGCATCGCCGTCGTTGATGCCATCGAGCAACGTCCACTGATATTGCACCGGATAGCCGGTGGAACGCGCATATGCCTCGGCGCGATCCACCAGTTCCTCGATCGCAATCTGCGGCGCCCGCGGCAACAGCTCCGCCCGCAGCGCCGCATCGGTGGTATGCAGCGAAAGTGCAAGCGCCGGTTTCACTTGCTCATGGGGCAAACGCTCGAACACGCGCGGGTCGCCGACTGTCGATAACACCAGATTCTTGTGGCCGATGTTGCCCTGCGTGCCAAGCAACTGGATCGCCTCGCACACGTTGTCCAGATTGTGGGCCGGTTCGCCCATGCCCATGAACACCACCTTGCTCACCGCGCGGCGACGGCGCGCGAGCACCACCTGGGCGACGATCTCGGCGCCGCCGAGCTGGCGCAGTAAACC
>JBAUQH010000196.1:0-5646 GCA_049580605.1 Gallionella sp.
CTGGATTCCAGTCCGAGAATTGCTTATTCAGCCACGTTCAGCTTGCCCATTTGCACCCGGACGACCGAAATGGCCTTGTCCATTTTCCTGAATCTCGATGCGCCTAACCACACGGTCAGTATTCCGCATGGCAGGCAGATGAATCCCATCACGGTAAACCAGAGTTCGTGCGAGAAATGAATGATCGATATTCCGGCGATGAACAGGGCGACGCCGGAGCGCAGGTACGACAACAGTGTGCGCTCGTTCGCCAGCAGGGTGCGATCGATCGCGAGCTGGTCCCTGAGGATCAGTTCTGCACTGTCGAATTGTGTATAAGGATTGTGTCCCATTGAGTTTGTTTCCGATCTTTTTGTTGTTGGCAAAAGCAAATACCCACTTGCCCACTATCAATCAGGATGCATGGATAAGCATATTCTAATGCATCGGCCGATCACGGTGTGCTTGAACGACCGGCCGCAGTCATTCCCCGATCGCGATTTCCAGTTCCAGCCAGTTCTCCTCCAGTAGCGCCACTTGCGCTTCCAGCTTTGCATGCGCCGCGTTCAGTTCGGCAATCCTCGCGCGGTCGGGGCTGGCGTAGGTGGCGGGATCGGCAAGTTGACGGTTGACCGCGGCGAGTTTGTCCTGCGCGGCGGCCAGCGCGGTTTCGAGCTTGCCCTGTTTGGACTGCAGCGCCTTGCGGTTGGGCTTGGGCGCACTTTGCGTGCGCGGTTTATCGGGTTGCGCGGCCTCGCGCGGCCTGCGCGTTTCGATCCAGCGCTTGTAGTCTTCCAGATCGCCATCGAACAGTTTCGCTTCGCCATCGGCGACCAGCCACAGCTCGTCGGCCACCGCGCGGATCAGGCTGCGGTCGTGCGACACGATCACCACTGCACCGGTGTATTCCTCCAGCGCGATGGTCAGCGCGTCGCGCATGTCCAGGTCGAGATGGTTGGTGGGTTCATCGAGCAGCAGCAGGTGCGGTTTATGCCACGCCAGCAGCGCGAGCGCGAGCCGGCTTTTCTCGCCGCCGGAGAAAGTTTCCACCGGGCGGTCCTCGCTGTCACCGGCCAGGCCGAAGCGGCCGAGGAAGCTGCGCAGCACCAGCGTGGTCTCCCTGGTCGCAATCCGTTCCATGTGCTGCAGCGGCGTGGCCGCGCCGTCGAGATTCTCCAGCTGGTGCTGCGCAAAGTAGCCGATGCGGATGTCTGGAGTGATCTCCAGCGTGCCCGAAGTAGGCTGGAGTTCGCCGACCAACAGCTTGATCAGCGTGGACTTGCCGGCACCGTTCGGGCCGAGCAGCGCGATGCGTGCGCCGGAACGCAGCACCAGGTCGATGTTATGGAACAGCGTCTTATTGCCATACGCGAAGCCCATTTTTTCCGCGCGCATCAACAAATCCGGGCTGCGTTCCGGGGCTTCGATTTCCAGTTCGAAATGGCCGTCGCTGAGATGCACGGGCGCGATGCGCGTGATCCGGTCCAGCGCCTTGATGCGGCTTTGCGCCTGTTTGGCCTTGGTCGCCTTGGCGCGAAAGCGGCGCACGAAGTCTTCGAGGTGCGCGATCTTTTCCTGCTGCTTGTTGAAAGCCTGGTTCTGCTGCGCGATGCGCTCGGCGCGGGCACGCTCGAAGTCGTCGTAATCGCCGCTGTAGACATCCAGGATTCTGTCGTGTATGTGCGCGATCCGGTTCACGCAGGTATTCAGGAATTCGCGGTCGTGCGAGACCAGCAGGATGCTGCCGGGATAGCGCGCCAGGTATTGCTCCAGCCACAGGATCGCTTCGAGATCGAGATGGTTGGTCGGTTCGTCGAGCAGCAGCAGGTCGGCGCGGTGCATCAGCGCGCGCGCCAGATTCAGCCGCATGCGCCAGCCGCCGGAGAAACTGGCGACCGGCCGCTCCAGCGTGTCATTCGCGAAACCCAGCCCGTTCAGCAGCTGTGCGGCGCGCGCTTTCGCGCCGTAGCCGTCGATCGCCTCGAAGCGGTGCTGCGCGTCGAACCACGCGCTGTCGTGATTTTCCTTCGCCAGCGCTTTCTCCAGCAGGCGCAGCTCGACATCGCCGTCCAGCACGAATTCGATCGCGGGTTGGTCGGAATTCGCGATTTCCTGTTCGACGTGCGCGATGGTTTTGCCGGATTGCAGCGACACCTCGCCGCCGTCGGGCCTGATCTCGCCGCGAATCAGCCGGAACAGCGTGGATTTCCCGCAGCCGTTACGGCCGACCAGGCCGATGCGCTGGTTGGCGTATGCCTGCAGGTTCACGTTCTGCAGCAGCGGGATGCCGTCCTGCAAACAGGTCAGGTTCTGGATATTGAGCATGGGCATGATGATAGCAGGTGTGATTTCGGCGTTCAGGTCTTTGCCGGAATGGTTGAGCATCAATTCGGCAAGCCGGGCTGCAACACTGATAAAATGCAGGCTGAATTTACCCGTGCCAGCCAGGCAGATCATGGCCAACGCTCCAATGACAACCACCGACACTATCGCCAACCTCCAGCCCCGACAGGTCTGGGCGCATTTCGCGACGCTGTGCGCAATCCCGCGCGCTTCGCTGCAGGAAACCGCCCTGATCGGCCACCTGATCGCGTGGGCAAAGGCGCACGGCATCGCAGCCGGCGTCGATGGCGCGGGCAACCTGATCCTGAGCAAGCCCGCCAGCCCCGGCTGCGAAGGACAGCCGGGCGTGATCCTGCAAGGCCATCTGGACATGGTGTGCCAGGCCAACAGCGGAACGCTGCACGACTTCGCGCACGACCCGATACGCGCTGCCGTGCGCGACGGATGGTTGGTCGCGGACGACACCACGCTGGGCGCGGACAACGGCATCGGCGTCGCGCTTGCGCTGGCCGCACTCGACGAACCGGGCCTGATGCATCCGCCGCTGGAATTGCTGCTCACCATCAACGAGGAAAGCGGCATGGACGGCGCGCGCGGACTGGCGCCGGGCACGCTGCATGGCAGCACGCTGATCAACCTGGATACCGAGGAGTGGGGACATTTCTATCTGGGCTGCGCGGGCGGTGTGGATGTGGAGGTGCGCCACGATTGCATACAGGAAAGCGTGCCGCCCGATTATGCGCTGCTGCAGTTCGAGGTGTCCGGCCTGCGCGGCGGCCATTCCGGCATCGACATTCATCTCGGGCGCGGCAATGCGGTCAAGCTGCTCGCCGAGGCGCTGCGCGATCTGGCCGCGCACACCGACCTGCGCTTGATCGCAATGAAGGGCGGCACCGCGCGCAACGCGATCCCGCGCGAGGCGTTTGCGCTGTGCGCGCTGCCCGCAGCCGTTGCGGCAAGCATCGACGAATGGGTAAAACACCGGCACCAGGCATGGCGGTCGCGGTTCGCCGCGATAGACGGGAACGTGTCGTTCGGATGCAGTCATTCCGACGCGCCGCCGGGCAGCGCCGTCGCGAACGCGGAACGCGACCGCTTGCTGGCATTCCTCGACAGTGCCGTCAACGGCGTCGCGCAAACCAGCGCCGACTTTCCCGGTGTAACCGACACCTCCAGCAACCTCGGCGTGGTCGCGCTGGAACACGGCGCGTTCAGGGTGACGTTCAAGGTGCGCTCGCTGCACGATGCGCGGGCGGATGCGCTGGCCGACAAACTGGTCTCGTTCGCCGCCGGCTATGCGCTGCACGCATGGAAGGACGGCGCGTATCCGGGCTGGACGCCGGATCCGTCCTCGCCGCTGCTGGATCTTTGCCAACGGGCGTACACGGATGAATTCGGCCAGCCCGCCACGCTGCAGGTGATCCACGCCGGTCTGGAATGCGGCCTGCTCGCTGCCAGCCATCCGCACCTGGACATGATCTCGTTCGGACCCGACATTCAAGGCGCGCACGCACCCGGCGAGCGCGTCCGGATCGAATCCGTCGCGCGCTGCTGGCAATTGCTGAAGGCGGTGTTGCGGGCGCAGGCGGGCGCGCATGATTTGACTGAAGCTAAACAGGGAGCGGCATGATGCAAACCGGCCCGCGCGAAATCGTCACCCCGTTCCGGGCTATCCCGCTGGAAGTTCCGGAGGGAATGAAGCACAACGAGTTCTTCAACAGCACGGAAAACCTGAACGATCTGGCAAACAACAACGGCCTGCTGGCCAACCCGGAAAACCTGCTGCTGTACCGCAAGGCGCTGGGCCACAGCACCGAGTTCGATTGTTCCATCATCCACAACACCTCCAGGACGATACTGAATCCGCTGGGGCGGCCGGTGCGGCGCACCCAGGTCGCGGAAAACGTGAAGCATGTCTGGGACCGGATGAACCAGATCATCATCGATTACATGCTGGAGCAGTACCCCGATCCGGAACAGGCGCTGATCCTGGCGGGCGAGGCGAGCCTGGATGCAACCTGGCCGCTGACATCGCCCGGCGTGCCCAGCATCCGCATGCTGCACAACCATTTCGTGGTTTTCCCGATGGACACCCTGCGCAATGCGAAGCTGGCCGATCCCGCCAATCCCAACCTGACCGACGGCGGCCAGCACAGCCTGTTCCAGGCATACATGCGCGACGTGTATCGCGAGTTCTTCGACCGGGCGCTGAACCTGCGCATCCTGAAGCCGGCCAGCGGCGAGGACGCGCGCCTCGCGCTGACCGGATACCCGCAGGGCCTGCCCAGCTGGGAAATCCCGGGCGGCGCAAGCGCGCTCAGGGATGTGCATTTCTGGCGGGAATACGACGAGGTACTGAAGGGCTTCATCGATTTCTACCGCACGTTTTTCTCGCAGGTTTCCACGCACAATGCAGCGATGCTGCCGGATGTGTATTTTCCGGAGCAGGTGGAAAGCGTGCTGCTGTTCAACAACGATTTCATGAAGACGGCGAAGAAGGTCCGCGACCTGTGCATCGTCGATCCGAAATACGCGAATGCGATACGCTGGCAGCCCGCATTCAAGCAGCTCATCTACCGCAATGATGCCGGCAAGCTGATCGTGACCATCAGCCAGAACTCGATCGGCAACGCGATCACCGAACTGCTCGGTGTTGTGGTGAACCGCATCCCGGATGCGGAAGCCTACGCAAAACATGAACCCGCATTGATTGCGCATCTGCTCGAGGTGCGCCGCCGCCTGGTTGAGGCCGACCTCGGCGAAGGGATCGCGACCCCCTACTGGACCGGGGAATAGCAAACGCCGGGACGGGGAGGGTTCCGGACCGAAAAGTCCGGCGCAAGGAAACCCATGGAAACACGGAAATGAAGCTGCTGCTGTACGGAACCCGCCACTGCCATTTGTGCGAGCAGGCCGAAGCGCTGCTGGATGCGGCCGGCACGACCGCCACATATATCGACATCGCTTCAGACGACGCATTGCTGGAAAAATACCGGATGCGCATACCGGTGCTGCTGCGCGACGACAACGGCGCGGAACTCGGCTGGCCTTTCGATGCGCCGGCGCTGCAGCGCTTCATCACCCAGACGGACGGATAGCCCGGAATCGCAAGCGACGCCGGGCTATCTTCCGGAAAAAGATGCGCCGTTCTTCGGCGCATCCCGTCAGGCAGTTAGTCCTTCCGTTTCGACATCAGTATCCACCACAGCAATCCGGCCGCGATCAGGATGATGCCGAGCAGCCATGGCCAGTAGCTGTCGAGAAATCCCGGCTGTTCCGCCGGCGGCACCGGCGCCGGCATGGTTACCGGCGGGGCTGCGGGTG
>JBAUQH010000197.1:0-17093 GCA_049580605.1 Gallionella sp.
GGGACTGTTCCAGCGCTTCCGTGTGGAACTGGAGGTGACACACTGGGACGAAAAATACTTCTACATGAAACATGTTTTCACCAGCAACGAGCGCGTCGCGGCCGAAGGAACCTCGAAGGGCTGCGTCTATGCGCGCGGCATCGGCGTGGTCAGCCCGGCCGACGCGATCGCCGCGGTCGAGCAGGACAGGATGAGATGAATAACCGGAATTTCGCACTGCCGCAGTTCAGCCTGCGCTTCATCCCGATCTGGCGGCGCAACCTGATGGTCTGGAAGAAAATGGCGGCCTCGTCGGTGCTTGGCCACCTCGCCGACCCGGTGATCTACATGCTGGGGCTGGGCTACGGCCTGGGCGGCATGCTGCCGCAGATCGGCGGGACTTCCTATATCGCATTCCTGGCCGGCGGAACGGTCTGCTACAGCACGATGAACAGCGCCAGTTTCGAGGCGCTGTATTCGGGATTCTCGCGCATGCACGAACAGCGCACCTGGGAGGCGATACTCAACACCCCGGTCACGCTGGACGATATCGTGATCGCTGAAATCGTCTGGGCGGCAAGCAAAAGCCTGCTGTCCGGACTGGCGGTGCTGCTGGTGATCTGGATGCTGGGTCTGTCGCACTCGCCGCTGTCGCTATGGATCATACCGCTCGCATTTCTGGTCGGACTGAGCTTTTCCTCCATCGGCCTGATCGTCACCGCGCTCGCGCCCAGCTACGACTATTTCATGTACTACTTCACGCTGGCGATCACGCCGATGGTGCTATTATGCGGCGTGTTTTTTCCGGTCGACCGGCTGCCGCCCTTTTTGCAGAATGTGTCGTCCGTGCTGCCGCTTACGCACGCGATCGACCTGGCCCGGCCATTGCTGACCAACCATGTGCCCCCCGAATTCATGCTGCATATTGCGGTGTTGCTGGGCTATGCATTGTCCGGGTTATATCTGTCGCTGGTGCTGTTTCGGCGCAGGCTTGCCCGGTAGACGCGCTTCGAATTGGCTGGGCAAGCGGCAGCCTTGTCCCAGAAGCCGGTTTCTACGTCATCTTTCGGGACCGGACCTGCACAGGTTTAATCTTTACAATACGAACACAGGAGAACGACGGATGTACAACACATTCAAACCGGAACAACCGATGAGCCTGATGGACTTTGTCCGCGCGGCGAAGTCCTGCATCAGGCAAATCACCCCGCAGGAACTGGTCGGCAAGCTCAACAGCAAGGACGACCTGCTGTTGATCGACGTGCGCGAGCATGGCGAATATGAGAACGGCCACATCATCGGTGCTCACCTGGTGCCGCGCGGCATCATCGAAGCCGCCGCCGATCCCGCTTACCCAAAACATTTGCCGGAACTGGCTGCCGCACGCGACCGCCAGATCATCGTTTATTGCGCAACCGGCGGCCGTTCCGCAATGGCCTGCGCCGTTCTGCAGATGATGGGCTTCAAAAATGCGCTCAACCTGGACGGCGGCTATGCCCGCTGGGTGGACGACGGCATGCCGCAAATTCACGAAGCAACCTACTGAGCGGCGAAGACAATATAAGCATGCTAGGGGAACATCGTCATGTTGTGGATTAAGGCGTTTCATATCATCTTCGTCGTGAGCTGGTTTGCCGGTCTGTTCTACCTGCCGCGTATTTTCGTCAATCACGCGATGGCGACCGAACCCGCGGAAATCGCGCGGCTGCAGCTGATGGAAGGCAAGCTGTACCGGTTCGTCACGCCGATCGCGTGGCTCGCGCTGGGTTTCGGGCTGTGGCTGTGGCTGGGCTACGGTTTCAGCGGCGGCTGGCTGCACGCCAAACTGTTTCTGGTGCTGCTGCTGATCGGCTATCACTACTACTGCGGCAGGCTGGTCAAACAGTTCGCCGCCGGCCGCAACACGCGCAGCCACGTGTTCTATCGCTGGTTCAACGAAATCCCGGTGTTGATCCTGACCGCGATCGTGATCCTCGTCACCGTAAAACCCTTCTAAGGAACCTCTGATCAAGTCCATCATGAACCGCGTTGCTGACAAAAACGGGATCCTCGCCGCGACACGTTACCGTGAAACGGCCGTTTGTGGGAGCGGCGAGGGAACATCGTCTCCGCAGCTGCGCTTCGCGCACCGTGATCCGAATTCTACCGCAAGGCGCGCGACGCCGGTAGCGGCTGCGACACGTTACTGCGTAGCAGCCGATTGCGGGAGCAGCCGCCTGCTGCCATTCCCGCACCGCCGCTTCGCGCACCGTGTCATGGCAGCAGTTATTCTACGATGCCAGGGAGCGCAACACAGCGAGCGCCCGTTTTTGTTGCAACCCTTAAGGGCATTGGCTTTGCGGGACTTGATCAGAGGTTCCCTATATGCCTGAATTTTTCGCTCCCTGCCCGCGCGGCCTGGAAGCCATCCTGCTTGCCGACCTAGAACAGCTGGGCGCGCTCGAAGTTCGCCGCACCGAGGGCGGCGTTCACTTTTCCGGCGACTGGCCGCTGTGCTATCGCGCCAACCTGGAAAACCGCATCGCCAGCCGCATCCTGTGGCGCGTCTTGGACACGCGCTACCGCAGCGAGCAGGACATTTACAAGGCTGCCTTCGAGCTGCAATGGCAGCGCTGGTTCGATGTCAGCCATACCATCCGCGTGAACACCACCGCGATCCGCTGCCCGCTGAAAAGCGTGGAGTTCATCACGCTGCTGGTCAAGGATGCGGTGTGCGACCGCTACCGCGCGCACTGCAACGAGCGCCCCAGCGTGGACACGCTGGAACCCGACGTGCGCATCCACGTGTTCATCGAGGATGACCGGCTGATGCTGTACCTGGACACGTCCGGCGATGCGCTGTTCAAGCGCGGCGTGCGCTCGCACACCAACATCGCGCCGCTGCGCGAGAATCTCGCGGCCGGCATTCTGCGCCTGGCAGGCTGGAAGCCGGGCACACCGCTGCTCGACCCGATGTGCGGCAGCGGCACCTTCCTGATCGAGGCGGCGCAGATGTCGCTGAACATCCAGCCCGGGATCGCGCGCGGATTCGCGTTCGAGAAGCTGAAGAATTTCGATGCGCCGCTTTGGGGCGCGATGCGCGATCAGGCAATCGCCGCCCAAATGCCGGCCCGGCCGCTGGCACTGTATGGCAGCGACCTGTACGGCGATGCGCTGAAGGCCGCATCGCGCAACCTGGAAGAGGCGGGATTGTCCGAATGCGTGGAATTGAAACAGGCCAACGTGCTGGAAATCTCCGCCCCCGCGGAGCACGGCATACTGGTCGCGAACCTGCCCTACGGCGAGCGCATGGGTGAACTGGATGAGCTTGCCGAGCTTTATCCGAAACTGGGCGACGTGCTGAAACGGAAATTCGGCGGCTGGACGGCCTACCTGTTTACCGCCGACAAGGCGATCCTGAAGCTGATGCGCCTGTCGCCGTCAAAGCGCACCCCGCTGTTCAACGGTGCGATCGAATGCCGCCTGCTGGAATACCGGATCGTGTCCGGCAGCAACCGGCCCGGTGCGGCCGGCAAGCAGAATTCGGCAAGGACCTGACCGGCGGCGCCTCAGTCCAGCTGCATGTTCTCGGTACCGCTCATCAGGTTGCGGTTGGTCGCCAGCTTGCTTTCCAGCTTGATGCGCAGGCGCAGGTCATTGACCGAATCTGCGTTCTTCAGGGCTTCCTCGTAGGAGATCTTGCCCGCTTCATACAGCGTGAACAGCGCGCCGTCGAAGGTCTCCATCCCCAGTTCGCGCGATTGCGCCATGATGCCCTTGATCTCATTCACCTCGCCCTTGAAGATCATGTCGGCAATCAGCGGCGAGTTGAGCATGATTTCAAACGCGGCCACGCGCCCCTCTCCGGTCTTGTTCGGTATCAGGCGCTGCGAAATGAACGCCTTGACGTTCAGCGACAGGTCCATGAGCAGCTGCGCGCGCCGCTCTTCCGGGAAAAAGTTGATGATCCGGTCCAGCGCCTGGTTGGAACTGTTGGCGTGCAGCGTGGCCAGGCACAGGTGACCCGTTTCGGCAAAAGCGACCGCGTATTCCATGGTTTCGTGATCGCGGATTTCCCCGATCAATATCACATCCGGTGCCTGGCGCAGCGTGTTCTTCAGGGCATTGTGCCAGGACTCGGTATCCACGCCGACTTCCCGGTGCGTGATGATGCAATTGATATGATCATGCACAAATTCCACAGGATCCTCGATGGTGATGATGTGCCCGAAGCTGTTCTTGTTGCGATGCCCGATCATGCCGGCCAGCGTGGTCGACTTGCCGGAGCCGGTTCCGCCGACCACGATCACCAGGCCGCGCTTGGTCATCACGATATCCTTGAGCACCGGCGGCATGCCCATCTAGTCGAGATCGGGGATTTTGGTGGTGATGGTACGCAGCACCATGCCGACGCGCTGCTGCTGGAGAAATACATTGACGCGGAATCGGCCGATGCCGTGGGGACTGATCGCGAAGTTGCATTCGTGGGTGGTTTCGAACTCGGACGCCTGGCGATCGTTCATGATGCTGCGCGCCAGTTCCTGGGTATGCTGCATCGTGAGCGCCTGGCTGGAAACCGGGGTCATCCTGCCGTCGATCTTGAAGGCCGGCGGGAAGCCGGTCGTGATGAACAGGTCGGACGCCTTTTTGCCTATCATCCCGCGCAGCAGGTTGTGTATCAGTTCGGTGGCCTGGTCTCTTTCCATTAGATGCTCCTGGTTTCCTGAAGCTGGTTAGCCGGGGAACGAGTCCTTGTTTGCCGCCTTGGAGCGCGCTTCCGCCGGGGTAATCCGGTTTTCCCTGACCAGCGTGGCCAGACACTGGTCCAGCGTCTGCATGCCCACCGCCTGGCCGGTCTGTATTGCCGAATACATCTGCGGCACCTTGGCTTCGCGGATCAGGTTGCGGATCGCCGGGGTGCAGATCATGATCTCGTGGGCCGCAACACGGCCGGCCCCGTCCTTGGTCTTCAGCAGCGCCTGTGAAATCACCGCGCGCAGCGACTCGGACAGCATCGCGCGCACCATTTCCTTTTCGTCGGCCGGAAACACATCGATGATACGGTCTATGGTCTTGGCAGCCGAACTGGTGTGCAGCGTGCCGAACACCAGGTGGCCGGTTTCCGCGGCAGACATCGCCAGTCGTATGGTCTCCAGATCGCGCATTTCGCCGACCAGGATCACGTCGGGGTCTTCACGCAGCGCGCTGCGCAGCGCATTCTGGAAAGACAGGGTATGCGGGCCGACCTCGCGCTGGTTGATCAGGCACTTCTTGCTTTCATGCACGAATTCGATCGGATCCTCCACGGTCAGAATATGGCCCAGTTCGTTCTCGTTGCGATGATTGACCATCGCGGCCAGCGTGGTGGATTTGCCGGAACCGGTCGGTCCCGTGACCAGCACCAGGCCGCGCGGATATTCGGAAATGGCTTCGAAACTCTTGGGGGCTTTCAAATCTTCCAGCGACAATATCTTGGAAGGGATGGTCCGCATTACCGCGCCCGCGCCGCGGTTGTGCACGAAAGCATTGACACGAAAACGCGCGAGCCCGGGAACCTCGAACGAAAAGTCGATTTCCTTGTTTTCCTCGTACGCCTTGCGCTGCCCGTCGTTCATGATGTCATACACCAGCGCGTGCACTTCCTTGTGCTCCATCGCCGGCAGGTTGATTCTGCGGATGTCACCATGCACGCGGATCATCGGTGGCAGGCCGGCGGAAAGGTGCAGGTCGGAAGCCTTGTTTTTGACGCTGAAGGCAAGCAGTTCGGTGATATCCATTATAATCGTCCCGGTTTGGTGTGGCGGGCCCGGCCTGAAGGCGCAAGGCCGCACGCATTTGAATTTTTGCGGAATATATTTGCGTTCGGGATTATGACAACAATCGCTTCCAACTTGCAAGCAGTGCGCAACGCGATTGCCGAGGCCGCAATCGAAACGGGACGTGACCCCGGCAAAGTCATGCTGCTCGCGGTCAGCAAGACTTTTCCCGCCGAAATGATACGCGAGGCATACAATGCCGGACAGGCATCCTTTGCAGAAAGCTACGTGCAGGAGGCGCTGGGCAAGATCGCCGCACTGCAGGACCTGGATATTGAATGGCACTACATCGGGCCGGTCCAGAGCAACAAGACCCGCGCCATCGCGGAAAACTTCGCCTGGGCGCACAGCGTGGACAGGCTGAAGATCGCGGAGCGCTTGTCCGAACAACGGCCGGCACATTTGCCCCCGCTGCAGGTCTGCCTGCAGGTAAATATCAGCCACGAGAAAACAAAAAGCGGCGTACCCCCGAATGAGGCAAGCGGGCTGGCGCATGCCATCGCAAAACTGCCCGGATTGAAACTGCGCGGCCTGATGGCGGTTCCCGCACCCAGCGACGAACCCGCATCGCAGCGGCGGAACTTCTCTCGGCTGCGCAAACTGCGCGACGACCTGAACCGGCAGGGACTGGATCTGGATACACTGTCGATGGGCATGTCGCATGACTTCCCGGCGGCAATCGCGGAAAGTGCGACCATCGTGCGCATCGGCACTGCAATTTTCGGCGCACGGGATTATGGAGCCGAAAAAATAATGGAGAAAGCCAAATGAACATCTGTTTTATCGGTGGCGGCAACATGGCAAGTGCACTGATCGGCGGCCTGCTCGGCAGGGGATTTCCCGCCGCGCAGATCGGCGTGGTGGAAATCAGCGCCGACAACCGGGCGCGGCTGCAGCGTGATTACCAGGTGCTGGTACATGAAAACCTTGAGCAGGGGGTGACCGGCAGCCAGATCATCCTGTTCGCGGTCAAGCCCCAGCAGCTGGGCGCGGTGGCACGGCAGCTTGCCCCGTTGCTGTCCGGGCAGTTGCTGATCTCGATCGCCGCCGGCATCCTTGCGACCGACCTGGCGCGCTGGTCGAAAAGCCAGTCCGTCGTGCGCGCGATGCCCAACACACCGGCTCTGATCCACAGCGGCATGACCGGCGTGTACGCGCTGCCCGCGGTGAGCACCGCGCAGCGCGAGCAGGCACAAAGTATACTGGCGGCGGTGGGGGAAATCCTGTGGCTGGAGGATGAAGCGATGATGGATGCGGTAACGGCGATATCCGGCAGCGGCCCGGCTTATGTGTTCTATTTCATCGAGGCATTGCAACAAGCCGCGCTGCAGTTCGGATTCAATGCCGAAGATGCGCGCCGCCTGAGCCTGGCGACTTTTCTGGGCGCGAGCAAGCTGGCCGCTTCCGGCAGCGAGGAAGTCAGCGTGCTGCGCGAGCGCGTCACCTCCAAAAACGGCACGACGGAGCGCGCATTGCAGAGCCTTGCAGCCAGCCATGTTTCAGAACACATCGTCCAGGCCGCACTTGCCGCCGCCGCGCGCTCGCGCGAAATGGGCGGTGAACTGGGGAATGCCTGATGCTAAGCCAGGCAATACAATTGCTGCTCGACATTTTCCTGCAGGGTTTTGCCGGTGTGCTGCTGTTCCGGTTCCTGATGCAATGGCTGCGCGCCCCGATGCGCAATCCGCTCGGCGAATTCATCATGGGCATCAGCAATTTCGCGGTATTGCCCGCGCGCCGCTTCATTCCGCCGGCATGGAAACTGGACAGCGCAAGCCTGCTGCTGTCGCTGGCCGTTGAATTCGCCTATCTGGGCCTGACCTTTGCGCTGGAAGGATATCCGTTCGTGCACTTCCCGCTGCTCGGGCTGCTGGCATTGAGCACGGTAAAGCTGTTCAAGATCAGCATTTATATATTGATGAGTGCGCTGGTTGCACAGGCTATCCTGTCCTGGGTCAATCCCTTTACGCCGCTGGCACCCCTGCTTGCGGCGATCACCCAGCGCTTCCTGCGTCCGCTGCAACGAGTGTTGCCGCTGGTCGGCAACATCGATTTGTCTCCGCTGCTGCTGCTGGTGATCTGCCAGATCATACTGCTGGTGCCGATCGCAATGCTGGAAAGCCTGGCGGTGCGGTTGCTGTAAATGGTCCCCCGTCAACACGCTGGCTGGTATCGCCGCAGCGGCGATACGCTCTCCCTGACACTGCATGTGCAGCCGGGCGCGAAGCGCAGCCAGATCGCCGGCTTGCACGGCGAAGCGCTAAAGGTCAGGCTGGCTGCGACGCCCGTCGAGGGACGCGCCAACGAAGCGCTGTTGAAGTATATCGCCGGCCTGTTTGCCGTTCCGCTGCGCGACACGGAACTCAAACAGGGAGGGCAATCACGACACAAAGTGGTGGCGGTTACCGGCAGCAAAATCGAACCGGAAAGCCTGTTGCCGGACAACTGGCCCGTGAGGGCAAATAGCGGAGGAGCGAAATGAAGGATACATTGCAGACAGGCATCAGCTACGAGCACAAGTTCGTAATACCCGAATCGAAAACCGTCCCCGCGCTCTATCCGGAAGCGGAAGAATTTGCGGTGATGCCGGAAGTTTTGGCAACCGGCTTCATGGTCGGACTGCTTGAATGGGCCTGCATAAAGGCAATCAATCCCCACCTGGACTGGCCTCATGAGCAGACGCTCGGGACCCACATCGACGTCAGCCACGAAGCCGCGACGCCGCCCGGCCTGGAGGTTACCGTGTCCGTTGAACTGGTCGCGATCGATGGACGCAGGCTGGTATTTGCAGTGGAAGCCCACGACGGCGTGGACCTGATCTCGAGGGGGCGCCATGAACGGTTCGTCGTCAATAAAGCGAAATTCGATGCCAAGGTCGGCGAAAAAATACGCAGCCGCGCATGAGCCTTCCGTCGATCGCCGTGCGCGCCATGCCGGCCGGAGTTCCGCCTGTATCCGGGACGGCCTGATGGATATTTGCGGTGAACTAAACCGCTCAAACATCGTCTTGTAGTGGCTGGCGGACTGCAACGCGGCTATCAACCATCAACCTCATCGACATGGGACCTGAACAGATGAAATATCTTCCGCATACCTCTGCAAACTTTCCCGGTGCGCTGCGAAATCTGGCCGCCGCAGTCGCAACCGCGGCCATCCTCGGTCTGGCGTTGATGTTTTCGGCGGTGTTGGTCGCGGTGATTGTGGTCGCCGCCATGCTGGGCTGGGCCTATCTGTGGTGGAAAACCCGCGAGTTGCGCAAACTGATGCGCAACTACCCGCCCGGCAGCGTTGCGATGGAACGCGAAGCGGCCGGCAAAGATGAGACCAGGGGTGAAGTGATCGAGGGTGAGGCGGTCCGCGTGGCCGACATCCGTGACGAAATGTAATTGCCGGCGAAATGCAGGCAGCAACAGCAGCCCGGTTTGTTCTAGAATTGCAGCAGTGAAGAACCGGCCCAGGCCGGCGCGGACGATTGCATGCAAACCAGGAAGGAGTACGCTGAACCATGCCCTGTAGCCCGGAGATAATCCAGGATGTTTCACTGTTCTCCCTGCTCGACAAGGAGGAGCTGGCTGTTCTCGCCAGCCAGGTCGAACTGCGCCGGTTTGTGCCGCGCCAGCGCATCTTCAAGATAGGCGATCCGAGCAACCGCGCCTACATCATGGTGTCCGGCTCGGTTCAGGTTTCGACCATTGATGATGACTACCAGATCGTGCTGCTGGACGAACCGATCAAGGGCGACATGTTCGGTTTTGCGTCGATGCTGGCCCAGACGCCGCACCAGACCGAGGCAACGGCGGTGCAGGCGTCCCAGTGCATCGAACTGGATCTCAATGACATCACCGTGCTGCTGCGCAACAAGCCTGATGCCGGGCTGGATATCATGAAAGTCATGGGCAGGCAGTTTCATGCCGCCGAGAAACTGGTCCGGCTGCGCTCCGCGCGCAACCCGAACGAGGTATTCGAAGAATCCCAGTCGCTGGGCGAACGGGTAGCCGATGTCGTCGCCTCATTCGGCGGTTCCTGGAACTTCATCATCATTTTCGGACTTGTACTGCTTGGGTATTCGCTGATCAACATCGAATTGAAGGGCAGGGCATGGGATCCCTATCCGTTCATTCTGCTCAATCTGTTCCTGTCGATGCTGGCGGCGATACAGGCTCCCATCATCATGATGAGCCAGAACCGCCAGGACAAGAAGGACCGGCTCAGGAACGAACTCGACTTCGATGTGAACCGGCGTGCTCATACTGAAATCCAGGGTTTGGCCCGGCGTATCAACCTGCTCTACGACAAGATCGAGGATGTGGAAGAAATATTGCGCGATAAAACGTGATCCGTTCCCAACTCCCGGACAAATTCCCGTCCCTGGACACATCGCCTCATTGACCCTTCCCGGCCTGGATTCCCGCAGCGCAATCGAACGAAATTCGCCACATGGCTCACACCGGCGGCAACGAATGCCTGTGGAGACCCGCTTTCATCACTTCATCCAGGCAAGGAAAGGCGAAATGAACCGGGATGCAACAAGAAAGTTCGTGTCGGACGACATCGATAATCTGCGGCAGAAAGTCGAATACAACGAATCGCTTCATCTGCTCGAGGCGGCGAAACATTCCCGCAACCTTGCCGCGAATCCTGATCTTGCGCACACGACTACGTCCTCAGATGGTGACCAGCCGATTTCCTGAGACGATACCGCATCTGCGCCGCATCTGCCGCGCAGTTTCGTGCTAGTGCAGCGGACAGGTGGCCAGCGGTTTGTCGTTTCGGTACGGGGAATAGACCTGCAGCATCCATTGGGCCGGCAGAAGGGCAGTCTGCTGTGCAATTCTGCCCGCGACGCCGGCGCAGACATTCCTGGCCACCTCGTCATCGTCATTGTCTATCATCACATGTACCGTGCTGTCGCTCCTGCTGACTTCGCATTGGGCGGCGAGTCCGGTGCGCTGGATAGCGGGACACAATCCGGACGTGTCGCCGGCCGTCTGCCCGGGCCGGGCTGAACCCTGATGCGGACGCCCGCACCCGGCGATCGCCAGGGACAGTACGAGCAACGAGAGCAGCAGCGCCCTGCTCGCAAGATCAGCCATTCCCGGATGTTCCATTGCGCAGGTCGCTACATCAGGATCACGTCGTATTGTTCCTGGGTATATATCGTCTCGACTTGCATCGAGATCGGCTTCGCGATGAAGTCGGAAAGCATCGCGAGCGCCTGGGATTCTTCTTCCAGGAACAGATCGATCACCTGCTGCGACGCGAGTATCCGGTATTCGCGCGCATTGAATTGCCGGGCTTCACGGAGGATTTCGCGCAGTATCTCGTAGCATACGGTCTGTGCGGTCTTCACTTCGCCCCGCCCCTGGCAGGTCGGGCACGGCTCGCACATCACATGCGCCAGGCTCTCGCGGGTGCGCTTGCGGGTCATCTCCACCAGTCCCAGCGTGGAGAAGCCGCTCACGGTGATGCGCGTATGGTCGCGTGCCAGGGATTTTTCGAGTTCTTCCAGCACCGCGTCGCGGTGTTCCTGGCTATCCATGTCGATGAAATCGCAGATGATGATGCCGCCCAGATTGCGCAGGCGCAGTTGCCGCGCAATGACCTGCGTCGCCTCAAGATTGGTTTTGTAAATGGTGTCGTCAAAACTGCGCAGCCCGACAAAGCCGCCGGTATTCACGTCTATGGTGGTCAATGCTTCGGTCTGGTCGATGATCAGATATCCGCCGGACTTCAGGTCGACGCGTTTGGACAAAGCGCGCTCGATCTCTTCCTCCACACCGTGCAGATCGAACAGTGGACGCGATCCCGGGTAGTGCTCCAGCTTGTCGCTCGCAATCGTATTGTAGGCTTGCGCGAATTCCAGCATTCTCTGGTAAGTGCTGCGCGAATCGACCAGGATGCGCCCGGTATCCTGGCCGACGAAGTCGCGCAGCACGCGCAGGCTGATGTCGAGTTCCTGATACAGCAGCTGCGGCGCGCTGGCGGTTTCCGCGATGGTCCGCAGATTACCCCACAGTTTGTCCAGATAGGCGACGTCGGCGACAAAATCCGGCTCGGCCGCCGTTTCCGCCACGGTGCGTATGATATAGCCGCCCTGGTGTTCGGGCGGCAGCGCGGCCTGCAGTTTGGCGCGCAGCGCATCGCGCTGCTCCACGCTCTCGATGCGCTGCGAAACCCCGATATGCGTCTCCTGCGGAAGGTAGACCAGCAAACGGCCGGCGATGCTGAGCTGGGTGGACAGCCGCGCACCCTTGCTGCCGATCGGTTCCTTGATCACCTGCACCAGCAGGTTCTGTCCCTCGTACAACACTTTTTCGATCGGCTTCGCAGTTTCGATGCTGTGGCTGTTTTCCCAGATATCCGCCACGTGCAGAAATGCCGAGCGTTCCAGCCCGATATCGATGAACGCCGATTGCATCCCGGGCAGAACGCGCTTGACCTTGCCGAGATACACGTTGCTGACGATACCTCGGCTGCTGCCCCGCTCGATGTGCAGGTCCTGCACCACACCGAGTTGCATCACCGCGACGCGGGTCTCCTGCGGGGTAACGTTAATCAGTATCTCTTCGCTCATATATGCCTCTGTAAATCTGTTTTGCCGGCAAATCGCGGCGTCGCGTGCGTGCTCGCTTCTGTGCTCAGCGGTCGTAGCTTCAGCTACGGGTACCGCGCGGCCTACCCCTTGCGGGTGCGTCTATCCGTTCGTTATGTCTCGTCGCTCGCAGTGCGGCTCCTTGCGCTTCATCCCGGAAAACAAATTTCTAGAAGCATACCTACGGCGTCGGGTAACCAAAACGGTCCAGCAACTGGACCGTTTCGAACAATGGCAGGCCCATCACGCCGGAATAGCTGCCGGAAAGGTGCTCGACGAATGCGCCGGCCTGCCCCTGTATCGCGTAGCCGCCCGCCTTGTCGGCAAATTCTCGGGTCAGCAGGTAGCGGCGGATACGCGCTTCGCTGAGTTCGACGAAGCGCACCTCGGAAACCGAAAGCGCGACTTCGACATGTTCGTCCAGGGAGACCGCGACGGCGCTCATCACCCGGTGCTGTTTACCAGAGAGCTGGCGCAGCATGTCGGCCGCCTGCTCTGCGCCTTCCGGTTTGCCGAAAATGCTGCCCTCAAGCGTTACCGTGGTATCGGCGGCCAGTACCGGGAACGACGGCAGATTGCGGAACCGGAGTGCGGCGTAACCCGCTTCAGCCTTGGCCTGGGCGATTCTTCTGACATAGTTTTCCGGCGGCTCGCCGTCGTGGGGTGTCTCGTCCACTTCAAGATTGCGGCGCGGGTCGGAGCGCAGCAGCAGCATTTCGAAGTTTACGCCGATCTGCTTGAGCAATTCACGGCGGCGCGGACTTTGCGAGGCAAGGTAGATGCGTGGCTGGGTAATCATGACAACAAGGATAACCCAAAAAGTCCGGTATCTGACCAAATACCGGGCCGCAAGCGAAAGCATCGCCGGCCTGTCCAGTTGTGATCGCGTTCGCTGCAACTGCCGGGAGCGGGCTTGTTACTCACGGTGATAGGGGTGATTGTGCAGAATGCTGTGCGCGCGATACAGCTGCTCCGCTAGCAACACCCTGACCAGGGCATGGGGCAGCGTCAGCGCCGACAGTGCGAGCTGCTGCTGCGCAGCCTGCTTGACCGAGGCATGCAGTCCATCGGCGCCGCCGATGATGAATGCGGCATCGCCGCCTTCGCGCATCCATTCCTGCATCTGTGAGGCCAGTTGCGCGGTGGTTAGCTGGGCGCCATGTTCATCCAGCGCGATGCGCCGGCAATTCTGAGGCAGCGCGGAGAGGATGCGCCGTGCTTCGGCCTCCATGATCTGCACGGTGGTCTTGCCGGTGGTGCGCGGCTCGGGCCTGATTTCCTGCAGCACAATCTGCGCGTCGCGCGGCATGCGCTTCGCATATTCGTTGAAGCCCGCCGTAATCCAGTCCGGCATCTTGTGGCCGACAGACAAGATGATCAGCTTCACAAGACTCAAATCCCGGAATCAGGCCACGGAAATCGCATAATATCCGGGGGAAGTGCCAACGGATTAATCTTTGTGATCCCTTGGGCAGACGCTGTTTCGGAATTCATGACTTTTCCGGCGACTTGGCCAGCTTCGGCCGTCCCGCCTGTGCCTTGTTCCACAGCTCTTCCAGATTGTAATAGTCGCGTATCGCAGGCTGCATGACATGCACCAGCACCTCGCCCAGATCCACCAATATCCACTCGCCGCTTTCTTCTCCCTCGCGCCCGTAGATTTTTTCGCCGAGCTCCTTGAGCTTGACCGCGACGTTGTCGGCAAGCGCCTTGGTCTGCCGGGTGGAGTTGGCACTGGCGATGATCATGCGCTCGAACATCGAGCTGAGTTTGCTGGTGTCGATCACAGTGATGTTCTGCGCCTTGACGTCCTCGAGTGCGGCGACGACGGCTTTGGTTTTTTCTTCAGTATTTAGCATGCTCGTATAGATGATGTTGATGAATATAATCGGCCACCTGGTTGGGCAGCAGATAACGGATGCTGCGATTATCCGCAACGCGGCTGCGTATCAGCGTGGCGGATATTTCCAGCTTGGGAATGGCCAGTTCGGCAATCCTGCCGGCCGGCTGTTTCGCCAATGCATCGGCATCGCACAGGCGCTGCTGATAGTGCCGGCGCAAGGCCGGCGCAGCGCAGTGGATGCGGTCTTCCAGTGTGAAGCCGGGGCGGTAGCCGACCACGATGTGCGCCAGCTCGAACAATATTTCCCATTCGTGCCAGGTGTCCAGCTGCAGGAATGCATCGCCGCCCATCAGCAGGCACAGCGGCTGGGCCGCGCCCCGTTCCGCGCGCAATTCGCGCAGCGTGTCCACGGTATAGCACGGCGAAGTGCGCGCAATTTCGCGCTCGTCCAGCACGAAGGCCGGCTGGCCGGCGATGGCCAGCCGCACCATCGCGCTGCGATGCTGTGCGGAAACTTGCGGCGCAGCCCGGTGCGGCGGTATGCCGGTGGGGATGAACAGGATCTGCCGGAGATTCGCCAGCTCCAGCATCTCTTCAGCGAGACGCAGATGCCCGTAATGTATCGGGTCGAACGTCCCGCCCAGAATGCCGACAGGAATGCCGATTGCTGTTTTGTTCACCGATTGCAACGCCGGGATTGCGGTGCCAGTGATTACAACGCAAGCCGGCGGGTATCCGCCAGCACCTGGGAGAGGAACACGATGAAGCGCGCGGCTGCCGCGCCGTCGATCACGCGATGGTCGTATGACAGCGACAACGGCAGCATCAGGCGCGCGACGAAGGTTTCATCCTGGTGCATCGGTTTGATGATGGCTTTGGACACGCCGAGTATCGCCACTTCAGGGGCGTTGATGATCGGCGTGAAGGCCGTCCCGCCTATCCCGCCCAGGCTGGAAATCGAGAAGCAGCCGCCCTGCATTTCGGCCGCGGTGATCTTTTTCTCGCGCGCACGCGCGCTGATCTCGCCGAGCTCCCGTGCAATCTGCACCAGGCCTTTCTTGTCCGCATCGCGCAGCACAGGAACCATCAGGCCGTCCGGCGTGTCCACCGCGACGCCGACATGGAAATATTTCTTCAGCACCAGGTTCTCGCCGCTGGCATCCAGCGACGCATTGAATTCCGGAAACTGCTGCAGCGCGACGACAACCGCCTTCACCAGGAACGCCAGCGGCGTGATCTTGATGTTCTGCTTTGCGTATTCCGCGCCCAGTTCCTTGCGGAACGCGTCCATTTCGGTAATGTCGGCCTCGTCGAATTGCGTGATGTGCGGGATGGTCACCCAGTTGCGGTGCAGGTTCGCGCCGGAGATCTTCTTGATGCGCGACAGCGGCCGCGTCTCGATCGCGCCGAATTTGGCGAAATCCACCTGCGGCGACGCCAGCACCTGCAGCCCGTTGCCGCCTGCGCCGCCACGGGGTTGAGCGAGCGCGGTCTTGACGAATTGCTGCACATCGTCCCGGGTGACGCGGCCCTTCTCGCCGCTGCCCTTGACTTGGGCGATCTGCACCCCCAGTTCACGGGCGAAGCGCCGTATCGCCGGACTGGCATGTGCTTTGCCTGCTGGCAATTCCGGAACGGGCGCATCAACATCGGCTGGCGAGTCAACGGCAGGTGCTGCAGCAACCGGCTGGGCAACCGCCACGGCTTGGGGTGCGGCGGCAACCGCCGGCACGGAAGCCGGGTCTGCGACCGCAACCGCGGGATGCACATCCTGAAGCGCTGCTGCGTTGCCGGTATCCACCAGCAGGATCAGCGATCCCTGCGACACCTTGTCGCCGACCTTGATCTTAATTTCCTTGATCACACCGGCGTAGGGGGAAGGCACATCCATTGCCGCCTTGTCTGTTTCAAGTGTCACCAGATTTTCTTCTGCACTGATCGTGTCGCCTGCCTTGACCATCACCTCGATGATATCCACATCCTTGTAATCGCCGATGTCCGGAACCCGTACTTGCTTGATTTCTGCCACGTGTATCTCCTCCCAACCCTAAACTGACGTTGGGTTCGGTTTGTCTGGATTGATGTTGTAGAGCTTGATCGCCTTGCTGACTTCGGCGGCCTTGATCGTGCCCTCGTTGGCCAGCGCCTTGAGCGCCGCAACCGCGACGTAATGGCGGTCAACCTCAAAAAACTTGCGCAGTTTACGGCGCGTGTCGGACCGCCCGAAGCCGTCCGTGCCCAACACCTTGAAATGGCCTGGCAGGAAGGCGCGGATCTGGTCGGCAAACGCGCGCATGTAATCGGTTGCGGCGATCACCGGTCCACTGTGCCCGGACATGCAGCGTTCGACATGACTGGCTCGGGGTTTGCTTTCCGGATGCAGCATGTTCCAGCGCTCGCAATCCATCCCGTCGCGGCGCAATTCGGTGAAACTGGTCACGCTCCAGATATCCGATGCGACGCCAAAATCCTTTTCCAGCAATTCCGCCGCCGCGATCACCTCGCGCAATATCGTTCCGCTGCCCATCAGCTGCACGACCGGCTTCTCGCCCTGTTCCTTGCCGTTTGTATCTTTACCCTTAAAGAGATACATGCCCCTGATGATGCCTTCCTCGGCGCCCTTGGGCATCGCCGGATGAGCGTAGTTTTCGTTCATCACGGTCAGGTAATAGAAAACGTCCTGCTGATCGACATACATGCGGCGCATGCCGTCGTGGATGATCACCGCAAGCTCATACGCGAAAGTCGGATCGTAGGAGACGCAATTCGGGATGGTGGCCGACATCAGGTGGCTGTGGCCGTCCTCGTGCTGCAGACCCTCACCGTTCAGCGTGGTGCGGCCCGCGGTGCCGCCCAGCAGGAAACCGCGCGCGCGCAGGTCGCC
>JBAUQH010000198.1:0-9061 GCA_049580605.1 Gallionella sp.
AGAGAAATATAGCCGTCCAGATACCATCGGTAAAGCAGTTCAATCGATTCGTCCGTACAGTCCTTCAGTGCAGCGTCCGCCCGACGGTCGGCCAGTTCGCGCAGCTGCAGGTAAACCTGTTCGTTGACCTGATGAGCTTCGCCGTTCATGAAGACCCAGCCGGCGCGGCACAGCATCTGGCTCTTCAGGTCGAGCTGCACCCCGGACTTCCGAATCGCCTGCCCGAATCTAGCCTGGTTCAGCGGGCGCACGGGCGCATCGAAAAAGATATGCGGCTTGGGTTCGCTCAGATAGCAGCCGAGGAAGTTCGCGATGTCATCCCTGTCCCAGCGTATCTGCCGGATTGCCTGCTGCACCTGTTGCAGCATTGCCGCGCTGATCTCGGAGGGGTGCTGCTGGGTCTTCAGCCCGGGGTCGGCATACATGCCATCCACATTGATCCGGTCCTGCAGGTATACCAGGAATTGCTCGGCCAGTTCCTGGTAGGCGGGCGTGCGGAAGCCGATCGAATAGGTCATGCAATCGTCTTCGGCGATGCCGTTGTGCGCAAAGTGCGGCGGCAAATAGAGCATGTCGCCCGCTTCCAGCACCCATTCCTGCTCGGCCCTGAAATCGCGCAGGATGCGCAACGGCGCGTCCGGTATCAGGCTGCGATCCGCCTGAGCGGAAATCTGCCAGCGGCGGTGTCCCGTGCCCTGCAGCAGGAATACATCGTAGGAATCGAAGTGCGGGCCCACCCCGCCGCCCTTCGGGGCGAAGCTGACCATCAGATCGTCGAGCCGCGCATGGGGGATGAATGAAAAATGCTGGAGCAGTCCGGCTGCCTCGGGGAGGTAATGGTTCACGCCCTGCACCAGCACCGTCCAATTGCTCCTGCCGAGGCAGTCCAGTTGCTCCGGTTCGAATGGCGATTGCTGCAATTCGAACCTGCCGCGCTTTCGCGTTACCAGCCGGGCCTGCACATCTTCGCTGCAGGCCAGGGCGAGCAATTTTTGCGCATCGATCAACCCGTTGAAATTCGGGAAGGCCCCGCGGATCAGCAGGGGTTTCTTCTGCCAGTAATCACGCAGGAATTCATTGACGTTCAGCCCGCCGAGCATAGGAAGTTTGCTTTTCATCGATTGGATTATATCCGTGCCATGCCCGGTCTGGACATGCTGCAAATATTTTTTATAAGGTCAATAAAATGTGTTTAAAATGGGGCACGGGAGAAAACGCCAATGTCTATGCAACTTGTAACAGGAATAGAAGCGCCGCACTTCGAATTGCCGGATTCCGACATGCAGACTTTCAGTCTCGCATCGCAACAGGGAAAGAAAAATGTCGTACTGTATTTCTACCCCAGGGACGACACGCCGGGCTGCACCATGGAAGCCAACGAATTCACCGCACTGGAAGACGAGTTCAGCAAACTCGACAGCATCGTGATCGGAATCAGCCGCGATGACTGCCTGAGCCATGCATCTTTTCGCGACAAGTACGGCCTGTCGGTTTTGCTGCTCTCGGATCCCGATGCGCGCATCTGCAAGCGCTATGGCGTGATGTATGAAAAAGAAGTCGACGGGCAGAAGAAATTGTCCATCAAACGCTCCACGTTTGTCATCGACCGGAACGGCAAGCTGCGCCATGCCATGTACGGCGTACAGGCCCACGGGCATGCGCAGGATATACTCAATTTGATAAAGGAAATGAAATGAAAATCGCCAAAGACACGGTCGTATCGTTGAACTACGAATTGTTCGACTCGACCGGCGAACTGCTCGAAAGGGTCGATGAGCAGATCAGCTATTTGCATGGCGGCTACGACGGAATATTTCCGCTGGTCGAAGAGGCCCTTCACGGCAAGGGTGTCGGTGAGAAATGCAGCGTGACCATGGAGCCGGATGACGCGTTCGGCGAATACGACCACAATCTGGTCGAAGTGGAGCCGCGCAATTCTTTCCCGAAGGATGTTGCGGTCGGCATGCAATTCGAAGGCGCGCCTGAGGCCTCGGAAGATGAAGATTTCATGCTCTTTACCGTGGTGGAAGTCACCGACGAGGAAGTGACTGTGGACGGCAACCATCCGCTGGCCGGCAAGACGCTGACGTTCAACTGCACCGTAACGAACATTCGCAAAGCCACCGAGGATGAGCTGGCGCATGGGCATGTGCATGAAGAGGGCAGCCACACTCACTAAAAAACCGCTGTAAAACTACTGCGCTCGGCAGAGCGTTGTTGCTCAAGGACTCGGAATGCTCATGTACTTAATGTACATCGCATCTGCGACACGTTACCGGCGGAGCCGGCCGATTGCGGGAGCAGATGCAGGCCGCTCTTCCCGCACCGGATGCTTCGCAACACCGTGTTAGAGCGGCTTCTTCCTCATCCATTCGCGCCTAGCTCTGTCATCGCTCGCTACGTTTTACAGAGGTTTTTGATCAAAGATGGGTTTAGGAAAATCTTCTAATTCAGTTTCACTGCCAACCACTCAGCTACCTGGTATGCACCTTCCGGAATGACCGGTATCGGTCTGGGTGCATACCAGATTTGTTCCAGCGCACTTTGTATGCTTCCCTGTTCCAGTTCCGGCCGCGAGACTTCGCGGCAGGCCGCGTGTTGTTGCAGCCATTCGACCAGGGCCGGGGTTTCCGGCCAGTCGGGACGGTTCACGTATAGCAGCGGCACGCCGCAGCTCGCCGCTTCGACGAAGCTGCCGTAGCCGGGTTTGCAGATCAGCGCGTCGCTGCTGGCGAGCAGGTCGCTGAAATGCATGTTCAGTGTTTCCAGGAAAATCGCATCGGGATGCTCGGTATGCCAGCTTTGCTGGACCAGCCAGCGCACGCCGGGGATGCGCGGCCAGCGCTCGATCGGCAGGCGGTCGGCGATACCGCCCAGGCTGACCAGTACCAGTTTTTCTTCCTTCGATAACTTCAATTGATGCTCGAGTTCCGCGCGCCGGTTCGCGCCGACCGCGGCGATCGGCGCGACCGTGGCCAGGTTGTGCAGATCCGTCATTGCCATGCCCGGCGTCGCGCGCAGGAAAGCATCGGCCCCGGCGTAGCAACCGGCTATCTGCGCGGCGATGTCATCGTTGCCGAAATAGTGGCGATAGAGGTCCGCCCAGTTCAACGAGCACAGCGCCGCATTGGGAATGCCCGCACGCTGCGCACCCGCGAGCGGCAGGTATCCGACGTTGGAAAACACCAGGCCGGGGCCGAGCCCGCGCAGCAGATCCGCCTCGTCGGAGACACGCCGATCCCAGTTCCGGTGGAACGCGCGGTAGGCGGCGCGACTTTCCCCGACCCGCACGTCCAGCGCCGAGGACATCGCCATGCCGATATCGCCCACCCCGGGCAGATGTGCGAACGGCGCATGGATGCGCGAGCGCAGATGGGCAAGTGGCACGGCGGAACGCACCGTCAAACGCAGGTCGGGAAGAAGCCGGATAAGCCGGTTCAGGACAGGCGCAGTCTGGGCGACATGGCCGAAACCGTGGCCGGTAATGCTGACGACGAGGTGCGGAGCATTGCGCATCAATTTTATTTGTGAAATGTCCGGAAATATATTACACCGCTTATACGCAGGCATATTCGCTGTTAAAATTCACCCAGGCAGCAATCCGGAATTGAACGTCATATCGCACCTGTTACGACGGGTGCCCAAAGACAAAGGCGGAATCCTTCATGCCGGCTTTACCCGAACAGGAGATGCGATGCCCCCCAGACTATTCGAGCGGACTCCCGTGCTGTCCGGCAACGATGCCGAGGCTGTGCGCCGGGAAATTCGCGAATACTTTCTCGCCACCTTCAATCGCTACGAGCAATTGTTCGAAACGCTGGCAGGCGAGCAGTCGTATTTCAGCAAACCGATTTCGCTGCGCCACCCGCTGATTTTCTATTTCGGCCATACCGCGACCTTTTTCATCAACAAGCTGGCGCTCGCCGGTCTGGTCAGGGAGCGCATCAATCCGGAATTCGAGGCGATGTTCGCGGTGGGTGTCGATGAAATGAGCTGGGACGACCTCGACGAAGCCCGTTACGACTGGCCGCGTGTCGACGAGGTGCGCGACTACCGCAAGCGGGTGCGCGAAGTTGTCGAAAACCTGATTGAAACGATTCCGCTCGCGCTGCCGATCGGCTGGAATCATCCGTGGTGGTCTATCCTGATGTGCATCGAGCACGAGCGCATCCACCTGGAAACGTCCTCGGTGCTGATACGCCAGCACGCGCTGGAATTCGTGAAACCGCATCCTGCCTGGCAGCCGTGCCGAAAGTCCTGCCAAAAACCCGATGGCGCGCCGCAAAACCGGCTGGTGGATATTCCCGGCGGCGAGGTGCATCCGGGCAAGGAACGGTCGGCGGACAAATACGGCTGGGACAACGAATACGGTTCGCACCGGGCCGGCATTGCGGCGTTTCAGGCCAGCCGCTACCTGGTCAGCAACCGCGAGTTTCTCGACTTCGTCCAGGATGGCGGCTATGCCAACGATGCGTGCTGGGAACGGGAAGGACTGGAATGGCGCAACTACACCCATGCGGCACATCCGGCGTTCTGGATCAGCAAAAGCGACGGCTGGCTGCTGCGCCTGATGACCGAAGAAGTGGCGATGCCGTGGGACTGGCCGGTCGAGGCGAATTATCACGAAGCCAAGGCGTTCTGCAACTGGCAGGGGCAGCGCACCGGCCAGAGCGTCAGGCTGCCCAGCGAGGACGAATGGTATCGCCTGTACGACTTTTCGGGATGTGCGGAAATTGTGCGCGACCGTATCGCGGCAGGCAACATCCACCTGGACCATTATGCGTCGTCGTGCCCGGTCACCGAATTTGCGCAAGGCGAGCTTTTCGATGTGGTCGGCAATGTCTGGCAATGGACGGAAACGCCGATCTATCCGTACAACGGTTTCGAAGTGCATCCGCTGTATGACGATTTCTCCACGCCGACCTTCGACGGGCGCCACAACCTGATCAAGGGCGGCTCGTGGATTTCCTGCGGCAACGAGGCGCTGCGCAGCGCGCGCTATGCATTCCGCCGTCATTTCTTCCAGCATGCCGGATTCCGCTACGTGGTTGCCGATGCGCTGGCCGGCGCGCCCGATTCCCATTACGAAACGGACAAGCTGCTGTCCGAATACGCCGAGTTTCATTACGGCGACGAATATTTCGGTGTCGCGAATTTCCCGCGGACACTGGCCGGAATTGCGATCCGCGCAATGGGCAACAGACCGGCGCGCAACGCGCTCGATCTGGGCTGTGCGGCGGGCCGCGGCACGTTCGAGCTGGCGCGCCATTTCGATCATGTCACCGGCATCGATTTTTCCGCGCGCTTCATCCGATCGGGCGTGCAGCTCGCCGAGCAGGGTGTTTTGCGCTACACCCTGGTTGAGGAGGGAGAACTGGTCGGCTACCGGGAGCGCAACCTGGCCGACCTGGGGCTGGACGAGGCGCGGCACAGGGTGGACTTCTTCCAGGGCGATGCCTGCAACCTCAAAACGGTATTCGGCGGCTATGACCTGATCCTGGCCGCCAACCTGATCGACCGCCTGTACAGCCCGAAAAAATTTCTCGCCGCCGTGCACGAGCGCCTCATTCCGGGCGGCGTGCTGCTGATCGCCTCGCCCTATACCTGGCTGGAAGAACACACCAGCCGCGAGGAATGGATCGGCGGGTTCAAGAAAAGCGGCGAGAGCTTCACCACGCTGGACGGCCTCAAGGAAATGCTCGAACCGCACTTCCGTCTGCTCGAACCGCCGCAGGAAATACCTTTTGTGATCCGCGAGACCCGCCACAAATTCCAGCACAGTCTCTCAGAGGTCACGTTGTGGGAGCGCATTGCTTGAGCTTCGATTTCGACCGGGAAATTCCGCGCGACGGGACGGCCTCGGTCAAGCACGACGGCCGCGCCGCGTATTTCGGCACAGCGGATGTGCTGCCGCTGTGGGTGGCCGACATGGATTTCGCGGCGCCGGAAGCGGTGACGCGCGCGCTTGCCGATCGCGCCGCGCATCCGGTGTACGGTTATTCCTTCTACCCGGACAGCCTGTACGACGCGCTGATAGGCTGGCTGAAAAAGCGCCACGGCTGGGCGGTGCAGCGCGACTGGATCGTGATGGCGCCCGGCGTGGTGCCGTCGCTGTTTGCAACCGTGATGGCCTGCACGCAGCAGGGCGAAGGCGTGATCGTGCAGCCGCCGGTCTATGCTCCGTTTTTCTCGGCGGTGACCACCAACCGGCGCCGCGTGGTCGAGAATACGTTGTGTCTGGAAAATGGCCGCTACAAGATGGATTTCGATCACCTCGAACAATGCGCTGCAGACGGCGCGCGCTTGTTGCTGCTGTGCTCGCCGCACAATCCGGTGGGCCGCGTGTGGCGCAGCGCCGAGCTGGAAGAAATCCTGCGCATCGCGCGGCGCCACGATCTGGCGATACTGTCGGATGAAATACATGCCGACCTGGTCTATCCCGGCGCGCGGCACACCGCACTGGCCACGCTTGCGGGCGCTGGCGACAAGCTCATCACCGCGGTGGCACCGAGCAAGACTTTCAATATTCCCGGACTCGGCCTGTCCAGCCTGATCGTGCCGGATCCCGCGCAGCGCGGCGCGCTCAGGAAAATTTTCGACGGCCTGCATCTGGCCAACACCAACCCGTTCAGCATCGCCGCGTTCGAAGCCGCCTACCGCGGCGGCGGGGCATGGCTGGACAGCCTGCTGGGCTATCTGCGCGACAATCGCGATTTCGTCGGCGATTATCTGCGCACGCACTTGCCCGGCATCCGGCTGGTCCAGCCCGAAGGAACCTATCTGCTCTGGCTGGATTGCCGCGGGCTGGGCATGAACGATGCGCAGCTGAGCGAGTTTTTTGTGCGGAAAGCCGGCGTCGGAATGAACCCCGGCATCTCGTTCGGGCAGGACGGCAGCGGTTTCATGCGGCTGAACATCGCATCGCCGCGCCGTGTCGTCGCCGCTGCGCTGCAGCGTATTGCGAACGCGCTGCAGCGGCGCTGATCCCGCCGGCGCAACGCGTTAGATCGCGCAGCTGATCTTGTCCCGCAACTGCGCCAGATATGCTTCGACGCTGTCGTGCAGCGACTCGGGCGCGCTGACGATGTCACGGGCCAGCGTGAACAGCGGATAGGCGCGCCACTCGAACAGGTGGAATTTCTCGACCATGCGCAGGGTATGCACGCCCTCGCCGGAGATGTCGGACCAGTCCCCGAGCACCAGCTTCCGCCCCAGCGTGTGGTGGTGCGAATCCTCGCTGGTGCCGGTCGTGACCAGGTCGCCCAGCCCGGCATAGCTGTCGGGCGTGTGCGCCTTCCCGCCGAACGACTGCACGATGCCGGACAACTCCGCGATCGCGGCGACCATCAGATGCCCGCGCATGTTTTTGCCCAGTCCCAGTTGATCCGACACGCCGAACAGGATTGCATACACATTCTTCAGGATCACCGACCAGCTCCGGCCGTGCATGTCCGATGCCTGCTGGCAGACCAGCCGGGTGCCGCGGAACAGGCTTTGCAGCGTCGCAAAATCCGCGGTTTCGGACAGCACCGCATCGGCAAAGCCGTGCTGTCCCGCCCTGAGTTCCTCCGAGATCATCGGACCGTATACCACGCCGTAGCGATGCCTGCCGCCGAACACACCGTCGAATATCTGCGCCGCGGTCTGCCCGGATTCGTCCAGGCCCTTCGCGATGGTCAGGCACAGGCTGTCTCCGGCGAGCCAGGGCGCGATGCGGCCGGCGATTTCGCGGTGCGGATTCACCGGCAGGCAGAACAGGATCGCCTGCGCCTCGGCGGTCTCCTGTTCCAGCGTGGCATGGCGGCCTTTCACGACCGTGCCGAGGTTCCAGATGCGCACATCGTGGCGTGCGGAAAGCAGGTGTTCCATCGCGTGGCCCATTTCGCCGTAGCCCAGAATCAATACACGTTTCTTCATCTTGCCACCTCGTTCCGAGATGCGGACATTAACCCAAATATACCGGTTGCGCGAATGCGCGCTCCGTTCGTCGGAAAATGCCCCCAAGGCTGCCTTGTCCGTACTGCCTGCCGCCGGAATTAACGGCTATAATTCCCACCCGGAATCGACGTCGCAAGGAAACCAGATGCCAGCACTTACCGATCAGCAAGCCTACGACTACATCATCAAGCTGCTCACCGCGATGAGCAAGGCGGGTGGCTCCGACCTGTTCATCTCCAGCGACTTCCCGCCCAGCATGAAGTCGCACGGCGAAATGCAGCCGTTGACCACGCAAAAGCTTACCGGCGACATCACTCGCCAACTCGCGCATGCGCTGATGAATGAAAGCCAGCGTGCGGAGTTCGCGAAAGAAATGGAATGCAACTTTGCCATATCCGTTCCGGGCGTCTCGCGTTTCCGCGTCAACGTGTTCGTCCAGCAGCAGAATGTCGGCATGGTCATCCGCACCATTGCCGCCGAAATACCCACTTTCGAAAAGCTCGCACTGCCCGAGATTCTCAAGGATATCGTGATGAACAAGCGCGGACTGGTGCTGGTGGTAGGCGGCACCGGTTCGGGGAAATCCACCTCGCTGGCCGCGATGATCGATCATCGCAACCGCACCTCCAAGGGGCACATCATCACGGTCGAGGATCCGGTCGAATACGTGCACCAGTCCCAGAAATCGCTGGTCACCCACCGCGAAGTCGGGGTCGATACGCACAGCTGGCATCACGCGCTGAAGAACACGCTGCGCCAGGCGCCTGACGTGATCCTGATCGGCGAGATCCGCGATGCGGAAACCATGGAACACGCGATTGCGTTTGCCGAGACCGGCCACCTGTGCCTGGGCACGCTGCACGCGAACAGCACCAACCAGACACTGGACCGCATCATCAACTTCTTCCCTGAAGAGCGGCGCAATCAGCTGCTGATGGACCTTTCCGCAAACCTGCGCGCACTGATTTCGCAGCGACTGGTGCGCACCCAGGACGGCAAGGGTCGCAGGGCCGCGATCGAAATCCTGCTCAATACCCCGACCATCGCCGACAAGATATTCAAGGGCGAATTCCACGAGATCAAGGGCATCATGGAGAAATCGCGCGAACTCGGGATGCGCACC
>JBAUQH010000199.1:0-4265 GCA_049580605.1 Gallionella sp.
CCCGAAAAATTATCGGCAAATGTTCCGGTTCGCCAAGGACCGGCATCACCGGCGAGGCGAGCCTGTCTCCCGCCCGCCTATATATCCACCCGCTATATACATGTAACAAATATGTATTTCACAGGAATATACAACCACCCTAGACTGCGTCCCAACAAGTCGGGATTGAAACATTTTATTGATTGTTGTTAGAGCCAAGGAAAGGAACGCAGTCCATGTATATATTGATCAAGAATGGCCGCATCGAGTCTGGCGGATGGAGAACACTGACACTCGCGCAAGGCGATACGCCGCACAGCGTCAGGCTGCCCGTGGGTCCGGTTCTGGTGCCGCTTTCGGTATGGCGGGCACGCCGCACCGAACTGGTATATCGCGAATACGAGCACAACTGGCCGATCGGCGTCTGGCTTGGAGACGATGAAAGCGTGGCGTCGATCGAGCCCGATATTCACGACTTTGCGGTGATCGCGGTCCGGGCTGACCAGTATGCCGACCGCAAGCACATCTCGGCCGTCCGCCAGCTGCTTGTGCGTTACGGCTATGGCGGCGAGCTGCGCGCCATCGTCGAGATGCCGCGCGAAAGACTGGCTATCCAAAAACAGGTCGGCCTTGACGGCTTCGCCGGGCGTGACTTCAAGAACGCCCGCAGGTTTGATGGGCCTGCCCTGTCAGGCTGGTTCGACTTCAATTCGGACAACCCGCCGAAGCGACTCGCTACCGCTGGTTGATCGCCGGGTTCGGGGACGAATTCGAGCGGTACAGAAGAAGGACCAAAGCGGGCTCAACGCAAGGGGCATAGCGCTTCGAAACTGCCGGCCGGAGTCGCGCGTTGTATCAGCACGCTGGGTCCGTCATTGAGGATGATGTCGGCACGATTATCCCCGTTGCCATCGAGATCCCCGACCGCAACGCCGTCCGGACTGACTCCGGCTGCAAGTATCGCAGGGCCGCTGAAGCCGCCGCCCGGGAGCTGATAGAACACGGCGACGCTGTCATAGGCCGCCAACACGGTGTCGTTGCGGCTATCGCCATTCACGTCTGCCACCGCAAGTTCTTCGAATCCTTTTCCGCTGCCGGCAAGAAGATCATCGGGAGCCAGAAATTTTCCCGGTAAAGCCGGATCCTGCAGGTACAACACCGCACGGCCGTTCGCCAGCACGCCATCGGCCACAACCAGGTCAGCGAGACCTGCCTGATCGGCGAGACCATCCTGATCGAGCTTTGCGATGGCTGCGTCCGTGGCCGAGCCGCCGGTGGATATCCATTGCGCGTTAAGAAAATGACCGTGCTTCGAAGAATCCTGCCGCAAGACAGAAACGCCGCCACTGTTGTTGATCACATTGATTTGAGGCGCTACCGTGCCTGGCGTGGCGACGACAAGATCGAGCAGTCCATCGCCATCGATATCCCCTGTTGACATGCCCCACGGGTCCACCGCAACCGGATACCGGGCAGGCGCCGCGAAGACGCCCGCCGATGTTTGCAGGTACACGTAACCCGGGTGTGTCGCAGGCCCTGCGACGTAACTCGTTGCCACAGCAATATCATCCAATCCGTTTCCGTCCGGAACGGCGGGATGCCGCCGCTTCCTCCGCCGCAATTACAGAGCAACAATACGGAGGAAATTTCAGGCAGACAGAATAGCGAGTTGCGTGATGGAATTTCCAAACCAGGTGCACGGCGACCTCTAGCCGGGCATTGCGAAGGAAATGCGGTAAATCAATGAACATTCGAAGCTATTTATATACCCGCAGAATTTAAAATTCAACGGGGCAGATTACGCATATATTATTCGCGGAAATGGAGTCGGGAACGGCTGCATCGGGTTGAATCGGTTCATTTGCTCGCGTCAATTGCCTGCCCAAAGCGGAACTTGGCGCATCGTTGCTTTGTGCCAATGACAGCCGTTTGCGACTGGCTGCTTTGTGGCGGGGAATCCGGAAAACGATAAGCAAAAGTAAATAAACAGGATTCCGTCAACATTCGGGCATTGATTGCCACCCATAAAGAAATAGGGAACCGGGTCGTAATAGCTCCAAGCCGAAGCTGGAGTGCAGAAATGCGTTGCTTCCACCCGGGCAATTGCACATTTTATTGCAAGACGATGCCGGTAAGTGTAAAAAGCAACTGCAGGCAACTGGCTCACCCATTGATATTGTTTATTAGCGAGAACTTTTGACGATTTCCCTAATTGACTTCAATCATGCCAATACGAAACATTACCTACCATGGCCGCATATTGCTTATCGTGGCGGAAGTATTTGTAATCGTATTATTGAACTATGCTGTTGTAAGCAATTTTCCGATCGGGTTTAGCCGGTACATTTCCCTGGATGTGCTGTTCTGCCTGCCGGTTATCGAAATGGCGCATTTGACTTCGATTAGAGTCCACCGACGCTACAATACAACCACCCCGATAATTGTCGGCATATCGCTGGCACTTTTATGGAGTGCGACAGAGGTAGCCATCGCATGGCCGCACTTCCCGATGATCGTATTTTGGTTGAATACATTAACGCGAAGCGTGATCTTCTCCGTGGTTGGACGAGTTTTGATCACGTTGTGGCGGGAGCGGGAATTTGCACGCAAAGATATGCTGACAGGCTTGGCAAATCGCGTGGAATTTCTGGAAAGGCTGGAAATCGAGCAGGGTCAAAGCGAGCGTTCCGGCAGGCCGTATTCAGTGCTGTTCATTGATATCGATCATTTCAAGGCATTGAATGATAGCCATGGGCATCAGGTCGGCGATGATGCGCTCAAGATGCTGGCTTCCATATTAAGGAGCAGTTCAAGGCAGATTGATGTTGCTGCTCGCCTTGGCGGCGATGAGTTTGTGCTGTTGTTGCTTGATACGGATCAGCAAACTTGCGAAGTGATGATCAAGCGGATCGAGGCGGCCTCGAAGCAGGCCTTTGAGGCCCAAAACTGGCATATATCGGTTTCAATTGGAAAGATCACCAAAATTGGCAAGACAAAAGATGTCAGTTTTATAGTCCACCTGGCCGATGAGAACATGTATCAGGTCAAAAAGGCAAAACAACACATGTTGCAAGATGCAGCAAATCAATTAATGAATGTCAGGAATCGGGGTGGCTAGCTGCATTTGGTGAAGCACGGCTTTAGTGAAAAATTCAAGCAGGCGTGCAGTTCGGCAGAGTCCCTGAAGCGGCAGGCCAGGGTCGGAAAATGCCAGCCCGATAACCAGGCGTCTCCCATTAGCGGTCGATCCTCCCGAACCTGCGCTAGGGTACCATGGGCATCTTATACCCTTGGTTTCTGGCAATTTCAAACCAATCAGCCCGTTGCCGACAAATCTCAGAATTCCGCCTCGTGCAAATCGCGGTCGTCAGAACGGCCCCTCATTAAATGCATCATCCATTCCAGAAGGCCATCCACACCAATGCAAAGTGCGCCAAGCCCAAAGGAAACAACAAGCACAACAGGTATGATCGGAAGAATAAGGCAGGCAATTATGTATTTCATTTTTCACCCCCATATCACGCAACCGGCAATATCAAGAGCTTAATACGCAGTCATACTCCTGGTGGAAACAGACGCTCAAAATTGAAAACACGTAGCGATCAACCAAAGTCGAGCGTGTAAATTCCGTCATTTGGCCGTTCATCTGCCAGCTTGTTCATACCATCATCATGGCCGGCGAAAAGGTGGCTATTCTCAATTGAAAAGTTTGGCTCGTTGCGATTAACCAAGCTCGATCCTTTCTGTGACCGGAGAGCCTGATTAACCTGGACATAATAGCCCAGGCTTTGCAGTTCCCGCAGCTTGTCCAAATCTCCAATAATGGTATAGCGCAGGACACCGTAGTAATAGATTGTGAGTTCAAGCATGATAACCTCCTCCAATGACAATACATTTCATACTGCCCCGGTTCCTTGAATCAGGAACTGTATCTGCTCAGAACGCTTTCCTCCTTGGGAAAAATTAGACCAGATTTAATCATTAAATACCATTGGACTAAGGTCCAATGGCAGTATTGGCTCCCGGCGTCATGCGCACTCGCTGGTCCCGCCTACCCTTCACCATCGAAGCAATGAAATTTTCCAACCTGGTTTGCAAACATCCAAAGACCGGTTGATCGTGGAGACAAAGCAAACAGCAGGTTTGGTCGTTGGCGGTTGACACCAAGTTCTGCTATGCGTTGGAAGCAGTCATTTGGTATCGATAATTGACTGCCTGAAAACACAACTTCAGGGCGGTAAGGCAACCTTTTTCCAGTGCCCAGATTTATCGCTTCCGGCGCACCG
>JBAUQH010000200.1:0-30340 GCA_049580605.1 Gallionella sp.
GTCTAAGCGCTGCCCGCGCAGAAGAAGTCGCTGTATAACTATCAGCGGAAATCCAAGGTATTTGTCAGGAAGATATGATATTCCGGGATTCGGTACGGCGGTTATACAATGTTCCGGCCTGACCGACCCGATCAGGCATGCTTGATCACCACGCCCTGCCCGGTGGGTAGTTCCAGTATGGAATGACCTCGTTCATTCATGAATGCCAATTCCGACCTCATCTGGTTCACGTTGCATATCCAGCCGAAATCGTCGAATACGATCATCCCGCCGGGTGTAACTTTATCGAACAGGTGTTCCAGCGCCAGCATCTCGGCCTTTTCGGAATTCATGTCGATATGCAGGAAGGCGATCTTTTCAGGAACCGCGATTTCGAATGAATCGGGCACGATTCCCCGGATGATATTCACATTTTTATATTTGGCGAATTTTTCGCGAACGTTGTTATAGACCTCCTCGGGACCGTACTGCGTGTAATAGCCCCATGCGATTCTTTCTTGCTCGGTCGAGGTTTTTTCGGGTAGGCCTTCAAATGTATCATAAAGGTAAGCTTGCCGCGGCAAGTCCTGGAAGTCGAGATACTTGAACAACACAGACGAACAGAAACCCTTGAACACCCCGCATTCGACAAAATCGCCGTCCACATTCAATGCATGCTTCGCCGCCCACGCCAATGTATGCAGCCGCCAGAGAAGGCTGCGTTCCTGGTCGCTTGTGGCACACTCCTGGCAACTAGCCATGAATTTATTATCGTGCTGGAACGACAGGTTGCGCCAAAGGCAAATGATCATGTCATTGCAATAGAATTCTCCTTTGAAAATATCCTCTATCGTGGCCAGTGCTTCCCGGAGTTCTTCAAATCTTTCAGGTGGAACCCCGTAGAACATCAGGTTATATCCTTGTAGTTTGCGCTTTGCTGAAGCAGTTGACGGCGGCTATCAATTTTTCGTTATGCTACATCATTTCCTTGTTGGTGCCTGAAATTGCAAACGAAAATGCAGGCACGGACCAGCGGTCCGTCCATCGTCCGCGGGCATGTTTCTGAAAAACTATAGTTCATTTTCAATAACATTCCATGGCGCAACTTTCAGCAGTAATAACATCCCGGGTATGGCCAATACCGCACACAGCAGGAAAAATCCGCCCCAGCCCAGCTGGTCGGCAAGCCAGCCCGCGGTGGCATTGACGAAGGTGCGTGGCACCGCAGAAAGACTGGTGAAAAGCGCGAACTGGGTGGCGGTGTAGGCCGGATGGGTGGTGCGCGCGATGAAGGCCACGAACGCCGCGGTGCCCAAGCCCACGCCGAGGGCTTCGAGGCCGATTACGAATGCAAGCTGGGTCAGGTGCAGAGCGGTCACTTCCGGCTGCGCTCCCTGTATCGCCAGCCAATAGAAGCCGAAAATGCTCACCACCTGCACCGCGCCGAACAGCCACAGCGCGCGGTTGATGCCGATCTTCAGCATCCAGATTCCCCCAAGCAACGCACCGAAAACGGCCGGCCAAAGACCTGCGTTCTTGGCGATCAGGCCGATCTGCGATTTTGAAAACCCCATATCGAGATAGAACGGCGTGGCCAGCGAAGTGCACAGGCTGTCGCCAAGTTTGTAGAAGAACAGGAATGCAAGTATCAGCAATGCGCTTTGCCAGCCGCGGCGGCTTACAAATTCATGGAACGGCTCGATTACGGCTTCGCGCAGCGTCCCGGGCGGTTCGGCGCGGTGCGGCTCGCTGACCATCAGCGTCATCACCATGCCGGGCAGCATGAACAGCGCGGTGATCATGAACACCATGTCCCACGGCAAATGGTCGGCCAGGATCAGCGCCAGCGAGCCGGGGATCAGGCCGGAAATGCGGTAGGCGTTAACGTGCACCGCATTGCCCAGGCCGAGTTCGTTGTCGAACAGCAGTTCGCGGCGATAGGCATCCAGCGCGATGTCCAGCGTCGCGCTCAGCAGCGCCAGCAGCGTGGTGAACAGCACGATCATGGTCAAGTCCTTCTGCGGCGAGAAACCGCCCAGCGTCCCGATCACCACCAGCAGCGCACTTTGCATCAGCAGCATCCAGCCGCGCCTGCGGCCCAGCGCCGGGACCGCGTAGCGATCGAGCAGCGGGGCCCACAGGAATTTCCAGGTATAGGGAAACTGGATCAGCGCGAATGCGCCGATCACCTTCAGGTCGATGTGCTCGGTGCGCAGCCAGGCCGGCACCAGGTTGAGCAGCAGGTATAGCGGCAAACCGGATGCAAATCCGGTGAACACGCAGATCAGCATTCGGCGGGTGAACAGCTGCTGCCAGACGCTCATACGCCGCGCTGGAAACGGTACACCGCTGTGCTGCCGAGCAGATTGGGCAAAACCTTCACTTCGCTGCTGCCGGTCATCACGCGCCGATCGAGTACCGTTACGTCAAGGTCGCGGCAAAATTCTTCAAAATCATGCAGGGTGCACAGATGCACGTTTGGCGTGTCATACCACTGGTAGGGCAGCGCTTCGGAAACCGGCATGTTGCCGCGCAGCACATTCATCCGGTTTTTCCAGTAACCGAAATTGGGGAAACTGACGATGCCCTCGCGCCCGACGCGGAGCATTTCCTGGACCAGCGGCTCGGTGTGGCGCGTGGCCTGCAGCGTTTGCGACAGCAGCACAAAATCGAACGCGTTGCTCTCGAATCCGGACAGGCCGGATTCCAGGTCGCCCTGGATCACGTTCACCCCGTTGATGATGCACGCGACGATGTTCTCAGCGCTGATCTCGACGCCGTAGCCACGCACTTTTCGGGTGTCCTTCAGGAAGCGCAGCAGGCTGCCGTCGCCGCAGCCAAGGTCGAGCACCGAAGCACCCTGCGGTATCCAAGCCGCAATCGCGGCAAAATCCGGGCGGGCGGCGGCGAGTTCGGCGGGGTCGTGCGCGCTCATGACGAAAATTCTCCGGCCACACGGTCAAGATAGGCGCGCATCACCGCGTGGTAATGCTCTTGCTGCATCAGGAACGAGTCGTGCCCGTGGGTCGAGGCGATTTCTGCGTAACTCACGTTGCGGTGGTTGTGCAGCAGCGCATTGACGATCTCGCGCGAGCGTTCCGGCGCGAAGCGCCAGTCGGTGGTAAACGACACCACCAGAAAATCGGACCGCGCCGCCTGGAACGCCCTGTCGAGGTTGCCGTCGTACGCGCGTGCCGGGTCGAAATAATCCAGCGCCTTGGTCATCAGCAAATAGGTGTTGGCGTCGAAATATGAAGCGAACTTGTCGCCCTGGTAACGCAGGTAGGACTCTATCTCGAATTCGATGTCGTAGCCGTAGCCCAGCTTGCCGGAACGCAGGCTGCGCCCGAACTTGTCGGCCATCGCATCGTCGGACAGATAGGTGATGTGCCCGAGCATGCGCGCCAGGCGGAGCCCGCGCTTCGGCACCACGCCATGTTCGTAAAAATTTCCGCCATGAAAATCCGGGTCGGTCAGGATCGCGTTGCGCGCCACATCGTTGAATGCGATGTTCTCCGCGGTCAGGTGCGGTGCGGCGGCGATCACCAGCCCGTGGCGCACGCGATCCGGAAACGATAGCGACCACTGCATCGCCTGCATCCCGCCCAGGCTGCCGCCCATCACCGCTGCGAATTGCCGGATACCGAGCAGGTCGGCAAGACGCGCCTGCGATTCCACCCAGTCCTCCACCGTCACGACCGGAAAGCTCGCGCCGTATGGCTTGCCGGTTCGCGGGTCGGGGCTTGAGGGGCCGGTCGAACCGTGGCAACCGCCGAGATTGTTCACCCCGATGACGAAAAACCGATCGGTATCCACCGGCTTGCCGGGCCCGATCATGTTGTCCCACCAGCCGGTGTTTTTGGGGTCGCCGGCATAATATCCAGCCACATGGTGGTGGCCGGACAATGCGTGGCAAACCATGATCGCGTTGGACCTGTCCGAATTCAGCGTGCCGTAGGTCTCGTAAGCCAGTTCGTAGCACGGCAGCACCGCGCCGCTCCTGAACAAGAGCGGCGTGTCGAATTTGGCGTGTTGCGCAGTGACGGTACCGACCGAATTGTCCATGGCATCCTGAAAACAAAAACCCGCAATGCTTGTGGCTAGAGCGGGTTACTTCGCTTTAGCTGGTATGTTTAGAGTGCCCCGCAAGCTGATGTCAAATCGGCACTGAATACAGTTTCCGCGTTTTGGGTTTTCCTGTCAATCATCGCGAGCCGCGAACGCGCTATTTCAGCGCCGGTGCGGGCACTTCTTCCGGGTGCAATCCGCATAGATATGCAGCGAATGGTCGCGTATCGCGAAGCCCAGTTCGGTGGCGACCTTCTCCTGGCGGGTTTCGATGGCCGCATCGTAGAATTCCTCGACATGGCCGCATTGCAGGCAGACGATGTGGTCGTGATGTTCGCCCTGGTTCAGCTCGAACACAGACTTGCCGCCCTCGAAATGGTGGCGCACCAGCAGTCCGGCCTGTTCGAACTGGGTGAGCACCCGGTACACCGTTGCCAGACCCACGTCCTCCCCGCTGCTGAGCAACTGTTTATAGACGTCCTCCGCGCTCAGATGGCGTTCTGCGCTGTTTTCGAACAGGTCCAGCACCTTGAGCCGCGGCAAGGTAGATTTCAGTCCGGCATTCTTCAGGTGGTCAGGCTGGTGCATATGACTCGCTCGCAAATATTTCTCAGGCATGATGCCAGATAGTTGTTGCAAATGCAAATAAGAACGATTATCATTTGCATCAAGTAGCGTGACTCGACTATTGTAAAACCATCACCCGATCGGGTGTTAAACCAAGGAGACATCGTGCTGACCCGTATATTTTTCGTCTGCTTCGCGACAGGAATATTTGTGATGCCTGTATCCGCGTTTGCTGCAGACCCGCTGCTGCTTTCGATTCATGACAACCGCTTCGAACCGGAACTGCTTTCCGTCCCTGCCGGGGTCAAGCTCAAGCTTGTGATCCGCAATCCGGGTGATTTGCCGATCGAGTTCGAAAGCTCCGACCTTTCCCGCGAAGTAATTGTGCGCGGCCATGGTGAAGTGGATATCTATATCGGTCCGATGGATCCCGGAACCTACCATTTTTTCAATGATTTCAACCACGAAATGCAGGGCACTATTGTGGCGAAGCCTGCTGTGAACAAGGAGAACTAGCATGCTCGCAACCGCAGTCATCATGTTTCGGGAAGTGCTGGAAGCCGCGCTGATCATAGCCATCGTACTCGGCGCAAGCCGGGGAATCCCCAGTCGCGGCAAGTGGGTCGCGGCAGGTATCGGTCTCGGATTGCTCGGCGCATCCATCGTCGCAATCATGGCCAACATCGCCTCTTCTGAATTTTCCGGTAACGGACAGGCGATCCTCAATGCAGTCATCCTGCTCGGCGCGGTTGCGATGCTGACATGGCACAACGTATGGATGAGTGCGCATGGCCGGGAGCTGTCAGCGGAAGTAAAGGCGGTAGGACAGGATGTCCGATCCGGCCAGCGTCCCTTGGCAGCCCTGCTGGTCGTCACGCTGGTCGCGGTGATGCGCGAGGGATCCGAGGCGGTTCTGTTTCTTTGGGCGATCGCCACCAGCGGCGGGCAAAGCCTGAATATGTTCCTGGGTGGCTTGGGCGGGGTGTCTGCCGGCATCCTGGTCGGCCTGCTGCTGTATATCGGCCTGTTGCGCATCCCGGTCCGTCACTTCTTTACGGTTACCAGCTGGTTGATCCTGTTCCTGGCCTCAGGACTTGCGGCTCAGGCAGCCGGTTTCCTCAACCAGATCGGCCTGCTGCCTGAACTGGGTAATGGCGTTTGGAATACCTCGAATATTCTGAATCAGACCAGCTTGGTCGGCCAGCTGCTGCACATCCTGGTCGGTTACATCGCCCGGCCCTCGGGCATCGAGGTCGTGTTCTATGTCGGCACATTCCTGACCATCCTGATCCTGATGCGTGCATTCGGCCATCTTCAGGACAGGCGGGTCAAGACCGCGGAAAATCCGGCATAGCGCCGGTCCGCCTGTGATCAATCCCATAGCGGTTGCGTCCGTTGGGCTAAAACATACCAAATTCATACAGAGATTAGCTTTCCATGAAAACAAATCAGGTAAACGTGCCCCTTGCAGCGCTTGCGATCCTCTACTGCACTGTTGCGGGGGTGGCGCATGCGGATAATGACTTCATCGTTTATTCGCCCCACGTAGTCCAGGGACAAAGCGAAATCGAGATGTACGGATTTAGCTCGCAGGACGCCCGCAGCGAACTCAGCGGGGCAAGCGGCTATAACATATCGGTTGCCCATGCATTCACCGGCTGGTGGAAAGCCGAGGTTTATCCCGGCTCATTCAATCGTAATCCGGGAGGTTCGACGCATCCCTCGGGATATGAATTCGAAAATACCTTTCAGCTGACGGCTCCGGGCGAGTACTGGGCAGATGTAGGTTTTCTGGCGTCATACGAATACAGCAAGGAACCGGCAACTCCTGACAGTATCGAATTTGGTCCCTTATTGGAAAAATTGTCAGGGCATGTGGACCAGCGCCTTAACCTTGTCTGGAAAAGACCGTTAGGCCGTGGAACAGGGGTATCGAACGAGTTCCGGTCCGCTTACAGCATCAGCTATAAAACGGAATATGAAAAGGCGACCTTTGCGCCTGGAATCGAAGCCTACTACCGCCCGGGTGACAACGCCACGCAAGCCGGTCCGATACTGTACGGGGAGTTGCGGACAGATGCGGGAAACGAGCTGGGATACAGCCTGGGCGTCGTTTTCGGCATCAATCAGGGTGCTCCTGATAAAACGCTCTTGGCTCGGCTGGAATACGAGTTTTTTTGAACGGAAGCCAGGCCGATTCCAGAACAACGATAAGCAACACCGCTAGGAATTGAGCCTGTCCAGCAATTCGCGTATCTTCATGGGATCATCGGCGCGCAGGATCTTCTGGGTAAACGGAACGATTTCGTGCAGGCTGGTGGTCAGCACGCGCTGCTTCACGGTCGGGACCTGCGCCGAAAACATCGAGAACTGGCGCAGTCCGAACCCCAGCAGCAAGCGCGTGTAAGCCAGCTCACCCGCCATTTCGCCGCATACCGAAATCGGCACGCCGAGCCGGTTCGACGTGGCGATGATGCGTGACAACAGGTGCAGCACCGCCGGATGCAGCGGGTCATATAGATGCGCGACTTCCTCGTCGGTACGGTCTATCGCCAGGGTGTACTGGATCAGGTCGTTCGTGCCGATGGACAGGAAATCCAGCTTCCTGGCGAATGCGTTGAGCGCGAGCGCCGCGGCGGGAATTTCGACCATCCCCCCGATTTTAATTTCGCGGTCGTAGGGAATGCCCTCGTCATCCAGGAGCAGCTTGGTGGCCGCAATGAACTGCAGTGTCTGGTCGAGTTCGGAAGCGCCCGACAGCATCGGAATCAGGATTTTGACATTGCCGTAATGCGAGGCGCGCAGCAGTGCGCGCATCTGGGTGCGAAACAGTTGCGGTTCTGCCAGGCAGAAGCGTATCGCGCGCAGGCCCAGCGCGGGATTGTTCGCAACACGTTTTGCGCCGCTCAGTTGCTTGTCGCCGCCGAGGTCGAAAGTGCGTATTGTGACCGGCTGGTCTTCCATGCCCATTGCGACCGCGCGGTAAGCCTCGAACTGTTCTTCCTCATCCGGCAAGTTGTCCCGGTTGAGGAACAGGAACTCGCTGCGGAACAGTCCGATTCCGGTCGCGCCGTTGGCTTTCACCTCTGCGATATCCTCCGGCTTTTCGATGTTGGCATACAGGTCGACCTCGGTTCCGTCCAGGGTGTTGGCGCGCGCGGTGCGCAGCCGTTTGAGTTTCTTGCGTTCAAGTTCCCATTCGCTTTGCCGCAGCTTGTATTCGGCAAGGACCAGCTTGTCGGGATTGACGATCAGCACGCCCTGTTCGCCGTCCAGAATCAGCAGATCGTCCTCGCGTATCAACTGTCTCGCGTGGTGCAGGCCGACCACACACGGCGTGTTCAGGCTGCGCGCAACGATTGCGGTGTGCGAGGTCGCCCCGCCCACATCGGTGATGATCGCGCCGTACTGGTGCGGCTTGAACTGGATCAAGTCTGCGGGGCTCAGGTCATGCGCCACCAGTATCGTCTCGACATCGTGGCGCGCGGAGGGGGGCAGGTGCCCGGGCTGACCGAGCAGTTGCTTGAGCAGCCGTTCCGCCACCTGCTTCACATCGGTCTGTCGCTCGCGCAAGTAGGCGTCCTCGAACTGGTCAAACTGCGCAACCAGGGTTTCCGTCTGCACCTTGATCGCCCATTCCGCGTTGCACTGCTCGCCGGCGATCATCTCGCGCGGCGCGACGCTCAGCAGCGGATCGTCAAGGATCATCTGGTGCAGTTCGAGGAAGGCATCGAATTCCGCTGCGGCATAGGTCGGGCGATTGCGGCGCATGCTGGAAAACTCGTTGCGTGTTGCCGCCAGCGCTGCGTCAAAACGCGCAATTTCCTCATTGAGGAAAACCTTGGGCAGAACGTAATGCGCGACATCCAGCGAAGTGTGCGAAATCAGGTGGGCATAGCCGATTGCAATGCCGCTTGAAACCGATATGCCGTGCAGGGTAAAACTCACTCGCCTTCTCCGAAGTAATCGTTGATCAATTTCAGCAGAGCCTCCATTGCCTCTGACTCATCCTCGCCGTCGGTCTCGATGCCTATCGTGGTGCCCTTGGCGGCTGCCAGCATCATCACGCCCATGATGCTTTTTGCGTTAACGCGGCGATTGTCGCGCGACATCATCACCTCGCATTTGAAGCTGGCGGCAAGCTGGGTCAGCTTGGCCGAAGCACGTGCATGCAGGCCGAGTTTGTTGATTATGACCACATCCTGTTTCAGCACTTATCCCGCCATCCTGACGATGCATTCACGCCCGCCATCGACCGCGAGTCCCGCGAGTTCCGGCAGGGTTTTGTCCGTGCTGCACACCACGCGCAGCAGCATCGGCAGATTCAAGCCCGCAACGCCTGTCACCCGGTCTGCATGGCAGAGTTGCCGCCCGATGTTGCTGGGCGTCGCGCCAAACACATCGGCCAGCAGCAGCACCCCGCCGCCCGTGTCGAGCTGCCTGATGAGCGCCTGGCCTTCGAGCAGTTTCTGTTGCGGATCGTCGCCGGCCAGCACCGACAATACTTTCAAATTGGGCGGCACTTCGCCCAGCACATGCCTGACACAATCCACAAAGCTGTCGCCCAGACCATTGTGCGTCACCAATAAAATCCCGGTCACGAATCACTCCTGCTCATTTTCGTTAGATCTTTACGATCAGGTATGCACCAAGCAACACGACAGCGGGCAACGCCATCCAGCCGTAGCGCGCAAACCAGCGCAGCAAACTGGCCTTGCCGGCTTCTGCCCGTTGTTCCTGGTCTACAATCCGGCCGATCTTGCGCAATGCGCTGACGGCGGCCGCGCGCTTCACTTTCTGCTCCACGATGTCCGGTTCGGACTCCGGCTTCGGCACGGGGTTGTTCATGGCTCAACCTCCGGATGGACGTTGCTGTCCGTGAATTCTAGCCGCTTCTTCAATTCTGCTGTGATATGAATTTTGCCCTGTCCGTCGACCAGCATCGCCTCGACAAGTCCCATGCGGCTGGCTGCAGCACGCCAGCCGCCAGTTCCCGAGATGAATAACGGCTTGGAATCGGCATCCGACAGCACACCGGCGCGCGGACCACGGGTCAGTATGGTGACTGCCTGGACACCCTGCACCGGATATCCGCTGCGCGGGTCGATCAGATGGCAATAGCGCACGTTGCCTATCATGAAATAGCGCTGGTAATCACCCGAGGTTCCGATCGCCTCGCCGTCGTGCAGATCAAGGATCGCCAGCGCTCCGGACTTGCGCGGATGCTGGATACCGACACGCCAGGGGCGATTGCCATGCTGGCCGAGCGCCAGAATGTTGCCGCCGATGTTGATCAGCGCATTGCGGATACCCTGCTTGCGCAGGATATCGGCTGCGCGATCCAGTGCGTAGCCCTTGGCATATCCGCCCAGGTCCACCTGCACGAACCTGTTCCCGCTCCACGCCCTGCCATGCGCGATCATGATGTCGCCCATCTGCGGGTTGGCCGCAACCAGTTGCGCGATTTTTCCCTTGTCCGGCAGCACGGGTTTGAATTCGTCGGAATGGAAACCCCAAAGCTGCACCAGCCCCCCGATCGCCGGGTTGAACAAACCCTGCGAGCGTAGCGACAGCTGCGTGGCATCCTCCAGTATCGCGGCAAGCTCGGGCGAAACGGCGGCGCTCCTGCCCCTGGCAAAAGCCGCATTCATTCTGCTCAACTCGCTCGGTTGCCAAGCGTGCAGCTTGTCGTGCAACCGCTGGAATTCATTCATCACCTGGCCGACCGCAAATCGGGCGCGCGGCTCCGGCTCGCCGTAGACACTCACCTCCACCAGCGTGCCAAACACATACCCCTGTTCCTGATACAGCGGCTGTTTGCCTTTGCACCCTGCAAGCAGCACCACGGCAACGATGAGTAAAAAGCGGGGCAGCCTGGTCATCTACGGGTTATCGGGGGGATTTTCGACCGCCTCGATTTCCAGTGACGCAGCGAGCAAGGCCAGGCGCGCCACGACGCCGTATGCATAAAAACGGTTCGGCGTGTCGTCCGGACCGCGGTCCGGATTGGGCAATGAACAGTGGGTTTCAAACGCGAGCGGCATGAAATGCATTCCGGGCGCGTTGAGATTTTCGTCCACGCCGCGGGTGGTATGCACGCGATAGAAACCGCCGACCACATAATGGTCGATCATGTACACAACGGGTTCGGCAACCGCCTCATTGATCTGTTCGAAGGTGTATACCCCCTCCTGGATCAGCACATCCGTTACCGCCACACCTTCCTTCACCACCGCCATCTTGTTGCGTTGCTTGCGGTTCAGTCCGACGACTTCGCTCGCATCCTTCACCGTCATGATGCCCATGCCGTAGGTTCCCGCATCCGCCTTGACGATCACGAAGGGATCATTCTTCACCCCGTATTCGGCATACTTGAAGCGTATCTTCTGCAGCACCGCTTCCACCTGCCCGGCCAGGCATTCCTCCCCGACCCGTTCATGGAAATTGATCTGGTCGCAGGTGGCGAAATAGGGATTGATCAGCCACGGGTCGATACCCAGCAACTGGGCAAACTTTCCGGTAACCTGGTCATAAGCTGCAAAATGCTGCGATTTGCGCCGCGCGTACCAGCCGACCGCGAGCGGCGGATACACCGGCTGTTCGAGATTTTTCAATATATCCGGCGCGCCAGCCGACAGATCGTTGTTGAGCAATACCACACAGGGGTCGAAGCCCGCCAATCCGATACGATTCCCGTTCCGCTCCAGCGGTTCAAGCGTCAGCGAGCTGCCGTTGGGCAATTCGATCTGCGTCGGCTTGGTGATCTCCGGCAGCAAGCTCCCGATGCGCACGCGCATGCCGGCCTGTTTCAGGATCAACTCGATCTGCGCGACGTTCTGCAGATAAAACTTGTTGCGCGTGTGGTTCTCCGGGATCAGCAATACTCCGCGCGCTTCCGGGCATATTTTTTCCACCGCGCTCTGCATTGCCAGCACGCATAACGGCAGGAATTCGGGATTGAGGTTGTTGAAGCCGCCCGGGAACAGATTGGTATCCACGGGTGCGAGCTTGAAACCGCTGTTGCGCAGATCCACCGACGCGTAAAACGGTACGGCATGCTCCAGCCACTGGGTACGGAACCAGTGCTCGATGGTTGGCATCGCCGACAGGAAGCGGCGCTCCAGATCGTGCAGGGGACCGGTCAATGCGGTGGTGAGATGGGGAACCATAATGCTCGGCTGATTTGTTGAATCGTCACATTCTAGCCGATAGCCGCTGCCAGGTGAAAAATCTGCAAACCCTGCTTGCAATTTGTTAACACCGGGCACACAAATTCCGGTCAAAAAAAAGCCGGCGTTTGCCGGCTTATTCTCGGATCCGGGGACTGGTTTACTTGGCCAGCGCCAGGATAAATTCGACCAGTTTCTTGATGTCGGCTTGTTTGCTTCCGGAAGGATCCATCGGAGGCATCGGCACCGCGCCCCACACGCCGCCTCCGCCCTTCGATACCTTGGCGACCAACTTGGCCTCGGCTCCCGCTACGCCCTTGTATTTTTTCGAGACGTCCATCCAGGCCGGGCCGACAATTTTCCTGTCGATTGAGTGACAAGCAGTACAGCCGTGACTTTTCGCCAAATCCGGCATGCCGGTAGCCATCGCACCCCCAGAAACCATCATTCCCGCCAGGGCCACGCCAAAAATAATCGCTTTCATGTTACCTCCAAAGTATTAAAAAATTACAGCCAAATATATATGGAGAATCTATCAGTCAAGCCAGACCTTCCGGGCGCAATTCTATACCTCCGTCATTGCAATAACAATGTTCTGCCTAGGGAGAAACCCCTTTCCTCGCGGTGCGATTAATGCGCATGAATACCGATTGGCGCGTACCCGGCCAAACGTCATTCCGTCACAAGGTCCGGGTTGCGCTGTCTGTCAATAAACCGCCTGCCCGTTGACTTCCGGCGGTCGGTGAATATCAGGCCACCCATTTTCCCCGTTGTAAGCCACGGCCCGTTCGCACCGAACGGGTTGGCTTTGCGTCGAAATTTCCCGTTTCTCTGTTCCATATTTCCTCGCGAAGCAAAAACCGCGCATGACTGCATGGTCCGGATTGCCGTACTCGCAGTCCCGACATGCGGTTCGCGACACCGGCTATCAGCGTCCGAACACCGAACCTGCTGTTACTTCGACATATTCCGGGGGTAATCGTGCCGCACGGTGTTAAAATCAGAATCCAGAAATTTTCCAGAACCGACCGTAAATGCTTTCTACCGCCAATATCACCATGCAGTTTGGGGCCAAGCCCTTGTTTGAAAATGTTTCCGTTAAATTCGGCGATGGCAACCGCTACGGCCTGATCGGCGCAAACGGATGCGGCAAATCGACCTTCATGAAGATACTCGGCGGCGACCTCGAACCGACTTCCGGCAACGTAATGCTGGACAGGGACGAGCGGCTCGGCAAGTTGCGCCAGGACCAGTTCGCGTTCGAGGACAAGCGCGTGCTGGATGTGGTGATGATGGGCCACACGGAAATGTGGGATGCTATGTCGGAGCGCGATGCGATCTACGCGAATCCCGATGCCAGCGAGGAAGATTACATGCGCGCCGCCGATCTGGAAGCAGAATTCGCCGAATATGACGGTTACACCGCCGAACCGCGCGCCGGTGAGTTGCTGCTCGGGGTGGGCATAGCGATCGAATTGCACCAGGGCCCGATGAGCGCGGTCGCGCCCGGATTCAAGCTGCGCGTGCTGCTGGCGCAGGCGCTTTTCTCCAATCCGGACATCCTGCTTCTCGACGAACCGACCAACAACCTGGACATCAATACCATACGCTGGCTGGAGAGCATCCTCAATGCACGCAACTGCACCATGGTCATCATCTCGCATGACCGCCACTTCCTGAACAGCGTCTGCACCCATATGGCCGACCTCGACTATGGCAAGATAACGGTATACCCCGGCAATTACGACGACTACATGCTGGCTTCCACACAGGCGCGCGAGCAGCAATCGGCGGACAATGCCAAGGCCAAGGAAAAAGTCGCCGAGCTGAAAGCTTTTGTAGCGCGCTTCTCGGCAAATGCGTCCAAGGCCAGGCAGGCCACCTCGCGCGCGCGCCAGATCGACAAGATCAAGATCGAAGACATCAAGCCCTCAAGCCGCCAGTATCCTTTCATTCGCTTTGAATATGACGAGCGCGAAAAACTGCATCGCACCGCGGTGGAAGTGCAGCACATGTCCAAGGGTTTCGACAAGGTTCTATTTTCCAACGTCAACTTTCGCATCGATGCGGGCGAGAAGGTCGCGATCATCGGTCCGAACGGCATCGGCAAGACCACGCTGCTGCGCTGCCTGGCAGGCGATCTGAAGACCGACACAGGCACCATCAAATGGACCGACAAGGCAAAGCTCGGCTACTACGCGCAGGATCACAGCGCCGATTTCGCCGTGGACAAGTCCATGACCGAGTGGATGGCATACTGGCGCGGCCCGCACGATGACGACCAGACGGTTCGGGCAACGCTGGGCCGGCTGCTGTTTTCGGGCGACGAAGCGAAGAAAAACGTGAAGGTGCTGTCAGGCGGCGAGAAAGGGCGCATGCTGTTCGGCAAGCTGATGCTGCAAAAACCAAATGTGCTGCTGATGGACGAACCGACCAACCACATGGACATGGAATCCATTGAATCGCTCAACACCGCGCTGCTGGAATACAAGGGCACGCTGCTGTTCGTCAGCCATGACCGTGAATTCGTTTCATCGCTGGCAACGCGCATCATCGAGATCACCGCCAAGGGTATTTCCGACTACCACGGCACCTACGAAGAGTATCTGCGCGACCAGGGCATGGCCTTATAGGCAAACACCATTCCCGCAGCCGGATCGATGGCGCCGGAAGAAATCTTATCGGGCGCTATCGCACACGCACAGTCCCGCAATTCCGGAATTTGCGTTCACTTGTTGCAAGCGTCAAAGCATTGATCTTTTGTCCGATCCGTATATTGCCTGCACCTTGAAAAACACTGGTCAAAGGAATTCGCGGCCGGGGCCGCTTGAACGGCTGCCTTGGGTTCGCTTACCTCGGCTGGCTGCGGCGCAACCAGTATATGCCTGGTTTCTGGGTTGGAACCTTCAATAAACCCCAGGTCGTCCAGACAAAGGTTCAGTCTTCTCGCCAAATCAACGATGACTCCCCGCCCAAGCTTGTCCAGGGTTTCGGGACGGAAATTATGTTTCATATCCAGGCTCACGCCATAATCATCCGGATCCAGTTCATTCACATGATCCAGTTGGGCGGGTATTGAGCCAACCGCCATCACCTCGCCATTTTTGCCCATAACCACGACGCTCAGGTTGGCGCGAAAAACCAGCTTCGGATCCCCGCCGAGATTGTTATTTTTTAGCAGTACATTCATCCCTTCACGCAAATAATAAGCCTTGTGATCCTGCTGCAAATCTTCTGCTTTGTCCGCGGCAGCGCGCACGACAAATATTGCGTCCAGGCCATTATTTCGAGCCAGGCCGGCAAATGCCTCCTTTGCGTGCGTGCCGGCGAAACCGCTTGGTGAATTCAAGGATTCCAGCAGCGCAGCCTGGTCATACCCGATTTTCTTAATCGTCCAGCCAGGATCGGATTTCGCTATCCTGGCCCGGGACACATAAAGAATGCTGTCCGCCACCTTTCCGCCCATATCAAACTGCGTGTATGTATTGGATGACGAGAAAATTGCAATCTTGTCGAAATTGATGTTTTCCGGAACAAGGGAAACAACAGCAACGTTCCGGATCGCGCTCTTGCTCTGCTCGGTCAAATGATGCGGTGCAGATGCGCAACCGGACAACAGCAGGATAATGGCAACGATGCGCGCGATCGGTATTGATGCAAAGTTCATGATTTATTCCAGTTCAAATATTCCGGATGCGCCATTGTACTATCAACAAGAAGTTGTTTAAAAACTAAAGAATCAATGTTGCGATTTGTCGTTTCCACCCTTTGCGAATTGGCTCGATTACGCTATACCAGCGGCTTAACGGGGCAGATGCGTGTAAACACGTTATGTTTTTCGTTACAATCTCCGGTTCCAACTCGAAGGATCCACCCATGACAATTCCTGGCAAGACGAAAGGTTCCGATAGCGAACGCAAGGTCCTGGAGCATGCCCATCGCGGCCTGCAGATCTTCAGCGAATTCCGCCCCAAATTAATGGGCAAAGTTCAGGCTTTCATGGCCGAAGCGATGCAGCCGGGTGTGCTGGGCAAAAGGGAAAAGGAACGCATCGCATTCGGGATGGCGCTTACCCAGCAATGTCACTATTGTATTGCATTGCACATACGAGCATGCAAGCAGGCAGGTGTAACTTTGGAGGAGATAATGGATGTTTGCGGAATTGCAATCATGATGGGCGGCGGCCCGGTACTCACCCACATGGCCGAAGTGGAGCGTGCCTTGAACGAATTTTATCTTGATGCCGATGGCAATCCGATATAACAGTCCGTGCGTATTCCGTAATGCATGCCATCGCTGAATTGTATAAGGAAACCCCGGCATGAACATCGCCAGACGCTACACCCTGACCATCTCCTGCCCAGACCGTGCCGGCATCATCGCCGCGGTCAGCGGTTTCATTGCCGGACATGGCGGCTTCATCGTCGAGGCGAGTTACCACACCGAACAGGAAGCGCAGCGCTTCTTCATGCGCCAGGAAATTCTTGCCGATTCCCTGCCGTTTGATGCCGGTAAATTTGCGCAGCTTTTTGCAGTACTGGCCATGAAGTTCGACATGAGCTGGCAGCTGTCCGACACGGCGCACAAGAAACGGCTGGTGATCCTGGTGAGCAAGCAGGACCATTGCCTGAACGACCTGCTGCATCGCTGGCGCAGCGGCGAGTTGCTGGTGGACATACCCTGCGTGATCTCCAATCACGCGGACCTGCGCAGCTTCGTCGAATGGCACGGCATCCCGTTCATCCATGTCGAGATGCCGGGAAATAATGCCGATGCCAAGTCTGCCGCATTCGGGCAGATCGCCGGACTGTTCGAGCAGCATCGCGGTGACTGCATGGTGCTGGCGCGCTTCATGCAGATACTGCCGCCCGACCTGTGCCGGCGCTATCCGGGGCGCATCATCAACATACACCACAGCTTCCTGCCCTCCTTTGTCGGCGCGAAACCCTATCACCAGGCCTATCAGCGCGGCGTCAAACTGATCGGCGCGACCTGCCATTACGTCACCGACGAGCTGGATGCCGGGCAGATCATCGAACAGGACACGATGCGCATCGACCACGGCGACACGGTCGAGGACCTGGTCCGTTACGGGCGCGACATCGAGAAAACGGTATTATCGAGGGGTCTGCGCTATCACGTGGAAGACCGTGTGCTGGTGTGCGGCAACAAGACCATCGTGTTCCGCTGAGTTTCATTCCCGCAGCGAAGCGCATGCAACCGAAAGGGGGTAACCCATGAAAAGCCTGATATTTGCACTGATCGTCTATGCATTTTCATCGCCGGCCTTTGCACAGGCACCGGCTGCTGAATCCGCATTCGCCGAGCCCGCCGTCGTCTACTGGGACTCTGCCGAAGGAAAGGTCCTGCGCGCCCGCATGCCGGCCGATGCGGATTACTGGCAACTCGCCCCGAATTTCACCGCGCAGGTCACACAGTCGTATTGTTCCGTGGCCAGCGCCATCACCGTGCTGAATTCGATGCCGATCGCGAAACCCGTCGATCCAACCTACGCGCCTTATGCCTATTTCACCCAAAAAAACTTCTTCAACCCCGAGGTAGAAAAAGTCATCAGTGCAAAAACTGTGCTCGCGATGGGCATGACGCGCGAGGAGATGGTCGCAACGCTGTCCCGCGAGGGTGTCAGGGCGACCTCCATTGCGGGCGACACCTTCAGCGACGATAGCTTGCGCACGCTGCTGAAGAAAGCGCTCGGCGACGACGGACAATTCGTGCTGGCCAACTATTATCGCGCCACGCTGGGACAGGTCGGCGGCGGGCACTGGTCCGCGCTGGCCGCTTACGATGCGAAGTCCGACAGCGTGCTGATACTGGACGTGGCGAAGTACAAATATCCGCCGGCATGGGTCAGCATCCTCCTGCTGCGCCAATCGATCGCGACGATGGATACAACCAGCAACAAGCCGCGCGGCCTGGTTATTGTTTCACAATAACCAGGGGAGAAAGGAACATCGATCGCAACTAACTGGCGCGAAACAGGCCAGCACTGGAAGATTGACGGCTAACTTTGGCGTGCAAGCCAGGTTTACGAACCTTTTCCAGCCTGATGCGGATAGCGACTGCCGCTATTGCGAACAAACAGCCCGCGAAAATTTCTGTCAATATGATTTCGTAACTCATCTGTCTTCCTCCAACATATCATTATTCACGCTTCGCAACGGAATATCACGAGGAGATGCGAATCTCAGCACCCGGCTCTATGGTGTCAAACAACTTCGCTTCCCGGCCATTCACTGTACATAACAGATTATCGTCATCAAGTTCATCCACCCACCGGTCGCCGCGTTTATACAAACTGCACAGCAACTGGCCGAGTGTATAGCGTCCATCAGGGATAGCGATTCGCTCGGAGGTCACCATCAATGATTCATTGGTATGTCCCGAGTACATTATCTCGACTTCATGCCGGCTTGAATGTGTATCGGCATGGGCCGGGTAACGCGTTCTATTCGCCCGGCCGGGCAAACTGCTTAGCCGGCGATGGATAAAGTCATTACCATGACCGACAATGCCGCGCATGGCAGAGATGAACGCATCTGCGCTTTCGCTTATGCCACCGGGGTGGTCTTGATTCAATACATGCATGTTGTCACCTCAAGTTTAAAGTAACGCATGTATTGATGAGCAATAGCCATGCCAAGCTCAGAGACCAACGAAATCAATTGGTTGAAAATTTTGACAACAATTCGCATAGGGGTTTTGGTGCATATATCCATCCTTAATGCATGAAATTCGTGCATCCGGAGAATCCTAAGTCTCCGTTCTTAATATTATAAAAGGGCCCTGAACTTAAAATTGCTAAAATAACAGTTGGTTACAAATTTGACGGGTAAATCGTTCTGCATACCGCTACCGATCGCACCGTCGTTCACGATAGCCATATTTGGTTCATGCTTACTGTATTGAATGTACATTGACTTGTTCAAACAACCAGCTTGTCAATATCTAACCCGGACATTTCCAGTCGGGCCTTCAGCCATGCTGCCGTTTATACCTGGCCGTTTTCGAGATGGCTGATGATATTGCGCACAATTCCGGCTATCGATTGTTATGCTGAGATCAGGCCTTTGCATCCGCAGAAAAAAAGAGGGCACCTTGCGGTGCCCTGAATCGAAGCATTGCGCTTCGGGGAGGTTTACATAAACTCTTTATCCCGGACAGGTATCGCAGACACCCGCCCGGACTGTTACACGATCATTCCACACGCTCTCCGTGCAGTGAAACGTCCAGACCTTCGCGTTCCTGTTCTTCGGTTACGCGCAGTCCGATGACCATGTCGATCACCTTGAGGATGACGAGCGTGACCACGGCGTCATAGACGATCGTGACCAGCACGCCCTTGCCCTGAATCATCAACTGGGCAGCATTTCCCTCAAGCCAACCAGCGGTGCCGCCAATCGCCTTGACCGCGAACACACCGGTCAGCATCGCGCCGATGATACCGCCGATCGCATGGACACCGAACGCATCCAGCGAGTCGTCGTAGCCGAAGAAGTTCTTCATGTAGACGGCGGTCAGGAAACAGATCACACCTGCCGCGATCCCGATCACCAGCGCGCCTGTCGGGCCAACAAAACCCGATGCCGGAGTGATCGCCACCAGGCCGGCGACTGCGCCCGAGCAGATGCCGAGCACGCTGGGCTTGCCCTTGGCAATCCACTCGGCGAACATCCAGCCCAGCGCTGCCGCTGCAGTTGCGATCTGGGTCACGGCCATGGCCATACCGGCACGGTCACTGGCGCCGCCTGCGGAACCGGCGTTAAACCCGAACCAGCCCACCCACAGCAACGAAGCACCGATCATGGTCAATACCAGGTTGTGCGGCGGCATCGGCTCCTTGCCATAGCCCAGGCGTTTGCCCATCACCAGCGCAGCCATCAGGCCTGCAATACCGGCGTTGATATGGACCACCGTACCACCGGCAAAGTCCAGCACGCCGTCGCCGCCCAGCCAGCCGCCGGGACCCCAAACCATGTGGGCGATCGGTGCATATACTGCCAGCAGCCAGATACCCATGAACCACAGCATCGCCGAAAACTTCATGCGGTCTGCGAAGGCGCCGGCAATCAGTGCCGGAGTGATGATCGCGAACGTCATCTGGAAGGTCATGTAAGTCGATTCCGGGATGGTTCCAGCCAGTGAGTTGGCCGCGTCCAGACCCATGCCGGACAGGAAGAACCTGCTCAGGCCGCCCAAGAATCCGTTGCCTTCGGTAAACGCCAAGCTGTAACCGGCGATCATCCAGAGTATGGTCACCAGACAGGTGATTGCGAAGCTTTGCATCACCGTGGCCAGCACGTTTTTCTTGCGCACCATGCCGCCATAGAACAGCGCCAGACCGGGAATGGTCATCAGCAATACCAGCGCGGTCGAGGACAGCATCCAAGCGTTGTCGCCGGTATTGATGAATGCCGACGGGCTGGGTGCGGGAGCGGGCGCTGCGGCAGGTGCAGGTGCTGCGGGCGCTGCGGCAGGTGCAGCTGCAGCAGCCGGAGCCGCAGCGTCATCGGCAAATGACGGGGCAGCGAATCCGCCCAGCATGGCCAGCATGGTAAAGAGTGCAAATATTTTTTTCATGTGGTTCTCCTTACAACGCTTCAGCGCCGGACTCGCCGGTGCGGATGCGTATGACTTGTTCGAGGTCGGAAACGAAAATCTTGCCGTCGCCGATCTTGCCGGTATTGGCCGCTTTTTCGATCGCTTCGACGACACGATCGAGCATTTCGGTTTGAACAGCGGCTTCCAGTTTTACTTTAGGCAAAAAGTCCACCACATATTCCGCACCGCGATACAACTCGGTGTGCCCCTTTTGCCGGCCAAAGCCCTTGACTTCGGTAACGGTGATGCCTTGCACGCCTATGGCGGAAAGCGCTTCACGCACCTCGTCGAGCTTGAACGGCTTGATGATAGCAACGACCATCTTCATAGCTTTCTCCTTTGTGTGGGCGGGTTGATTCCCGCCCGGTAAATAATTACATCGAGTGGGACACTGACAGTACACCCCTGGTCGAATCGCCAGTGATGTTGGTTTTGCTTACAAGGAACGCCCATGTATAAGCGCCAAATGCCTTGGCGGCTTTCACGTTGTAGTCGCTATATTCCAGGCTGCTATTACCCGTTCCACCTAAGGATTGTTTGCCATAGTGTGCACTCAGATCGACCGCCGGCCCTTCAAGCGTGTAGGTGCCGTTCACTTCAAGATAGCCGGAGCCCGAAGAATCGGGGACACCAAAAAGATTGGTGAAGCTGCGTGAATATTTGGCCGACACCCATTTCCATCCAATCGAGCCGTAGACTTCGTTGGTGTTGGCTGAAACCGTGCCTGCAGTGTATTCGCCGGAGTAGTTATAGCGCAGGAAACCCACGTTGTAGGTGTAATCTGTAGCGAAGCTACCCGAATATCCGGCATAGGTATCCAGTTCCAGACCCGCGCCAGCATTGTAAGTCCCTGAATCAGTCAACCAGCTAATGTTGGATCCCCAAGTGCCAGCATAAAAGCCGTTCGGATTCACATAATCAAAGCCGCCCTGGATAGCACCCCTGTGATCCGTTTGCGTAACACCGCGAAACAGGTAATCACTAACCAGACTTACATTTCCGGAAAAAGGCGATGCAGGAGCAGTATCTGCCATCGCCACGGCTGGCACAGCCAATGCTGCAAGAATCAATGAGTTCACTAATTTGCGTTTCATCATGATGTGTTCCTTTTAAGGTTGAGTTAATAGGCGGTGGTAAATATTTCCGCACTTGACTATCAGCAGAATGCGTGCCAAAGATATTTACAATTATTAAACAACAAGTTAAATAGTGGGTTCATTTGTAACAAAACCATCACGCACCAATTTCATGCGCACTGGAGTCCCTGCGCACTGCTTGTGTGCGCCATTCTGTTATCGTGGTTGAGCTTTTGGGCGGGGTGAATTTTGCTACACTGGCTGCAAGCACAAAGCCATACGGGGGCAACACCATGTTGAACACAAAGATACTGGACGATCTTTCCGCCAAGCTAAGCTCGGCGGCAAACAGCAGTCCCGCAAAAGACATCGAAAAGAACATGCGCGCGCTGCTCGCACAGGGTTTCGCAAGGCTTGATCTGGCGACCCGGGAAGAATTCGACGTGCAGACCCAGGTTTTGGCGCGCACACGGGAAAAGCTGACCGAACTGGAGACGCGCGTCTCCGAGCTGGAAGCGCAACTCAAGACGGCTGGAAAATAGTATGGGCCTGGCTGTGCTATACAGCCGTGCACTTTCCGGTATGGAGGCCGCCCTGGTCACCGTCGAGGTACATATCGCCAACGGCCTGCCCAACTTCACAATCGTGGGTCTGCCGGAAACCGAAGTCAAGGAAAGCAAGGATCGCGTGCGCGCCGCGCTGCTGAACAGCCGGTTCGATTTTCCCGCGCGCCGCATTACCGTCAATCTCGCTCCTGCCGATCTGCCCAAGGAGAGCGGTCGTTTCGATCTTCCCATCGCACTGGGCATTCTCGCCGCGACCGGACAGATACCTTCCGACAGACTGGGCGAATACGAATACGCCGGCGAACTCGCGCTGACCGGCCAACTGCGTCCGATACGGGGCGCGCTGGCAATGACTTATCGCGCGGTCAGCAGCGGCCGCGCCTTTCTCCTGCCCGAGGCAAATGCCGCCGAGGCGGCACTGGTGGAGGACGCAACCGTGTATCCGGCGCAAACGCTGTTGCAGGTCACGGCACATTTCACCGGACGCGAACCCATTTCACCCTGGATCAGCCGGCCGCAAACCTCGCCGCCCCGCTATCCGGACTTCAGCGAAGTAAAAGGGCAGGCGCATGCCAAGCGTGCATTGGAAATCGCCGCGGCGGGCGGACACAGCGTGCTGATGATGGGACCGCCGGGTACCGGCAAATCCATGCTCGCGGCACGCTTTCCCGGCATCCTGCCGCAAATGACCGAAGCCGAGGCGCTGCAGAGCGCGGCGCTGCAATCGCTGGAGGGCAATTTCGATGTGGCAAGGTGGAAGACTCGCCCCTATCGTGCCCCGCATCACACCGCATCCGGCGTGGCACTGGTCGGCGGCGGCGGCAATCCGCGCCCCGGTGAGATTTCGATGGCACTGCACGGCGTGCTGTTTCTCGACGAATTGCCCGAATTCGACCGCAGCGTGCTGGAAGTGCTGCGCGAACCGATGGAATCCGGTCGCATTACCATTTCACGCGCAGCGCGGCGCGCGGATTTTCCGGCCCAATTCCAGTTGATCGCTGCGATGAACCCGTGCCCGTGCGGCTATCTCGGCCATTTCAACGGCAAGTGCCGCTGCACCCCGGACCAGATTTCACGCTATCGCAACAAAATCTCCGGCCCCCTATTGGACCGCATCGACATCCAGATCGAAGTGCCCGCCCTGCCGCAGGATGATCTGATCAACAAATCGGAAGGTGAAACCAGCAGCGTGATACAGGCACGCGTCGAGATCGCCCGCCAGCGCCAGCTCGCCCGCCAGGACAAAGCCAATGCGCAACTTTCGGTTTCCGAAATCGATGCGCTATGCACGCCCGACAAACCGGGTATCGCTTTGCTGCAACAGGCCATTAGCCGGCTCAACCTGTCGGCGCGCGCCTATCACCGCGTGCTAAAGGTGGCACGCAGCATCGCCGATCTGGAAGGAGATGACGCTGTCAGCGGCAGACATATCGCCGAAGCGGTCCAATATCGCCGGCTGAATCTCTGAGCCAGCCCGCCGCAAGCATGCCTGCATGCTAAAATTCGCGCTCTTTATCCGGGCAGGGCAACATGAGTCACACGCCGCACCGCATCGAACATCTCCTGAAGCAGCGCATCCTGATCCTTGACGGCGCAATGGGCACCATGATCCAGCGCTACAAGCTGACCGAGGAACATTACCGCGGAACGCTGCCGTACGGAGATTACAGCGGCGAACTCAGGAGCTTTGCCGACCACCCGGTCGATGTCAAAGGCAACAACGACCTGCTGCTGCTGACCCAGCCGCACCTCATTCGCGGTATCCACGCCGAATATCTGGCCGCGGGCGCGGACATCATCGAGACCTGCACGTTCAATTCCACCGCGGCATCGCTGGACGATTACGGGATGGCCGGTCTGGCCTACGAACTGAACCTGGCCGGCGCAAGACTGGCGCGCGGGGTGTGCGACGAATTCGAGGAAAAGATTCCGGGCAAGCCGCGCTTCGTTGCCGGCGTGCTGGGACCGACCACCAAGACCGCCTCGATTTCGCCGGACGTGAACGATCCGGGTTTTCGCAATATCAGTTTCGACCAACTGGTGGACGGCTATGCCGAAGCGGTGCGCGGCCTGCTCGACGGCGGCGCGGATATCCTGATGGTCGAAACCATCTTCGACACGCTCAATGCCAAGGCTGCGCTGTTCGCGATCGAACGGCATTTCGAGCAACACGCAGTGCGTGTTCCGATCATGATTTCGGGAACGATAACCGATGCATCGGGAAGAACGCTGTCCGGCCAGACCACCGAAGCGTTCTGGAATTCGCTGGCCCATGCCCGGCCATTGTCGATCGGCCTGAATTGCGCGCTGGGCGGCGATCTGATGCGACCCTACCTGGAAGAACTGTCGCGCGTCGCGAACGTGCAAGTCAGCGCGCACCCCAACGCCGGCCTGCCCAACCCGTTGTCGGAGACCGGTTACGACGAGACGCCCGAATACACGGCCAGGGTGGTAAAGGAATTTGGCAGCAGCGGTTTCCTCAACATCGCGGGTGGCTGCTGCGGCACCACGCCCGCGCATATCAAGGCCATCGCCGATGCGTTGCGCGATGTGCCGCCGCGCAAAATACCGGTAATCGAACCCAAATGCCGCCTGTCCGGGCTGGAGCCGTTCAATATCGGTGACGATTCGCTGTTCGTCAATGTCGGCGAGCGCGCCAATGTCACCGGTTCGGCCAAATTCAAGCGCCTGATCCTCGAAGGCAACTACAACGAGGCGCTGGAGGTCTGCAAGCAGCAAGTTGAAAGCGGCGCGCAGGTGGTCGACATCAACATGGATGAAGCGATGCTGGACGGCAGGGCCGCGATGGTGAAGTTTCTTAACCTGGTCGCTTCGGAACCGGACATATCCAGGGTGCCGGTGATGATCGATTCATCGAAGTGGGAAATCATCGAGGCCGGGCTGAAGTGCGTGCAGGGCAAATCCATCGTCAATTCGATTTCGCTGAAGGAGGGCGAAGCGCAGTTCATCCACTATGCCAAGCTGGTGCGCCGCTACGGCGCGGCGGCAGTGGTGATGGCATTCGACGAGCAGGGCCAGGCCGACACGCTGCAGCGGAAGACCGACATCTGCAGGCGCAGCTATGACATCCTGGTCAACAAGGTCGGTTTCCCGCCCGAGGACATCATCTTCGACCCGAATATCTTCGCGATCGCGACCGGCATCGAGGAGCACAACAACTACGCTGTCGATTTCATCGACGCGACTGCCTGGATACGCAAGCACCTCCCTTACGCAAAGATCAGCGGCGGCGTGTCCAACGTGTCGTTTTCCTTCCGCGGCAACGATGCGGTGCGCGAGGCGATCCATACGGTGTTCCTTTATCACGCGATCAGGGCGGGCCTGACCATGGGCATCGTCAACGCCGGGCAGCTCGGAGTGTACGAGGAAATCCCGTTGGAACTTCGCGATGCGGTCGAGGACGTCGTGCTCAATCGCCAGCCCCATGGGCAAGAAGACAGCCCCGGGGAAAAGCTGGTGAAGCTGGCGGAATCCATCAAGGGCGGGGGCAAGGTGCAGGCCGAGGATCTGGAATGGCGCAACGGCACGGTGCAGGAACGCCTGACCCATGCGCTGGTGCGCGGCATCACGACGTATATCGTCGAAGACACCGAGGAAGCGCGCCTGCGGGCGAAGATGCCGGTGGAAGTGATCGAGGGGCCGCTGATGATCGGCATGAACGTGGTAGGCGACCTGTTCGGCGCGGGCAAGATGTTCCTGCCGCAGGTGGTCAAATCGGCGCGCGTGATGAAGCAGGCTGTCGCTCACCTGGTGCCTTACATCGAGGCCGAGAAACTGCGCAGCGGCGACAACAAGCCCAAGGGCAGGATCGTGATCGCGACGGTGAAAGGCGACGTGCACGACATCGGCAAGAACATCGTCACCGTGGTGCTGCAATGCAACAACTTCGAGGTGGTCAACATGGGCGTGATGGTGCCCTGCCAGCAGATCCTAGACACCGCGCGCGAGCACTGCGCCGACATTATCGGTCTGTCCGGCCTGATTACGCCGTCGCTGGAAGAAATGGCGCATGTGGCGAAAGAAATGGAACGGCAGGGTTTCAGGATACCGCTGCTGATCGGCGGCGCGACCACCTCGCGCATGCATACCGCGGTGAAGATCGAGCCGAACTATCCGAGCGGGACCACGATATACGTCAATGATGCATCGCGCGCGGTCGGCGTGTGCAGCAACCTGCTGTCCGACACATTGCGCGACGAATATGTTGCCGGTATCAAGTACGACTATGCGAAGGCGCGCGAACAGCACGAAGGAAAGAAGGTCAAGGCCGTGTATGTCCCGCTCGCCGAAGCGCGCGCGCGCGGCGTGAAGACGGACTGGAAAACCTACATCCCGCCCAGACCCTGGTTGCCGGGCGTGCACAAGTTCGAGGCCTATCCGCTCGAGCTGATCGCCGAATACATCGACTGGACGCCGTTCTTCCAGACCTGGGAACTGGCCGGCCGCTACCCGAAAATCCTGCGGGACGAGGTGGTCGGCGAAGAAGCGCGCAAACTTTTCGCCGATGCGCAAGCCATGCTGAAAAGTATCATCACGGAAAAATGGCTGACCGCGAATGCGGTGTTCGGCCTGTTTCCGGCGAACAGCGTCGCTGCCGATGGCGGGCCGGGCGACGACATCGAGATCTACACCGACGAGTCGCGCAGCAAGGTTGCGATGACCTGGCACAACCTGCGCCAGCAAAACAGGAAGCCGGCGGACATCCCGAACTATTGTCTGGCGGATTTCATCGCACCGAAGGCGACAAGGGTTAATGACTATATCGGCGCATTCGCGGTCACCGCGGGCATCGGCATCGACGCGCATGTAGCGGAATTCGAAAAGCAGCATGACGACTACAGCGCGATCCTGCTCAAGGCGCTCGCCGACCGCCTGGCCGAAGCATTTGCCGAGTTGCTGCACGCCCGGGTGCGCCGCGAATTCTGGGGTTATGCGGCGGATGAAGCACTGGACAACGATGCACTGATCGCTGAAAAATACCGCGGCATCCGTCCTGCGCCCGGTTATCCCGCCTGTCCCGAACATTCGGAAAAAGGGCCGCTGTTCGAACTGTTGCAGGCGCCGCTTAACGCCGGTATCACGATCACCGAAAGCTTTGCTATGCTACCCACCGCTGCGGTGAGCGGCTTCTATTTTTCGCATCCGCAAGCGAAGTATTTTGCCGTTGGCAAGATAGACCGGGACCAGGCGGCGGATTATGCAAAACGCAAAGGTTGGCCGCTGGAAGTGGCAGAACGTTGGCTGGCGCCGGTGCTGGCCAATTAAATCGAACGAGGACCGATATGATTAAACTCTCTACCTATATTTCGCTGGCCCTGTTGTTGGCTGTCGGCATTTTTTCAACCACCGCGTGCTCTAAGCAGGACGCACCAAAAACGGAGAATGGCAACATGACTGAACTGATCAAAACCGATGTAAAGCTGGGCAAGGGCGATCTGGCAACCCCCGGCAAGAACGTGACGGTGCATTACACCGGCTGGCTATACGATGCCGCCGCGCCGGACCACCACGGCAAGAAATTCGACAGCTCGCGCGACCGCAACGAACCGTTCGAATTCACGCTGGGCGCAGGCCAGGTGATCATGGGCTGGGATCAGGGCGTGGCCGGAATGCAGGTCGGCGGCGAGCGCACACTGGTCATTCCGCCGAACATGGGATATGGCGCGCGCGGCGCCGGCGGTGTGATACCGCCAAACGCAACGCTGGTGTTCGATGTCGAGCTGCTCGGTGTTCACTAGCGAAATCGATTGATGAAGACCCGGCCATTCCGCTGGTCAGCCAGAGTCGGGTTGACTGATGAACGTCTATGCGCTTGCCCGAGCCGCCAAGGATCAACAAGGCGCGAACCTGGAATGATGAACTTTTGCGCCTTCCCCGCTTCTTATTCCACGCGCGTGTTGCCGCCAGGCTCGCTGCGCTGTGCGGGGCTCCGCCTTCTTTTTGCACGGAAATCCGGAACATGAACATGATCGCGCATCCGTTGCTGGTTGCCTCGCTGATGCTTGCGGTATCCAACCTGTTCATGACGTTCGCGTGGTATGGGCACCTGAAGAATCTGGCAGCATCGCCCTGGTATGTCGCAGCATTGGTCAGCTGGGGCATCGCGCTGTTCGAGTATATGTTCCAGGTCCCGGCGAACCGCATCGGCTATACCGCACTCAGCCTCGGCCAGCTGAAGATACTGCAGGAAATCATTACGTTGTCGGTATTCGTGCCGTTCGCGGTGTTGTACATGAACCAGCCGCTCAAGCTCGATTACCTGTATGCGGCGATCTGCCTTACCGGGGCGGCATATTTTATTTTTCGCAATACCTAGCGGTTATCCCGCTTAATCAACTTTAGGAAACTAACATGCAATGTCAATACTGCGCTTCCGAGCTTCAACCGAATGCAACAGAATGCAAGCAATGCGGGGCCCTCAGGGTTGTCAGGCGCACAACCCTGGGTGTATTCGTCGGCTGGGCAGGGATGGTGGTCGGTATTACCTGGATCATGCTGCTGGTTCCGCTGACGTTCCTGCCATTCCTCGGATACGACATGGGAAGCTATCCCTGGATTACCCTGATTGTCGGCGCCCTGACCACGGCTGCATTGCTGTGGTATTCCAGGACGACCATGCATGTCATGTGGGTAAGGCCGGGAGAATAACCAAACATGGCCAAGCGTATCACTCCGGCGATCCATATCCTGGGGATCTGCGGCACTTTCATGGGCGGCATCGCGGTGCTCGCCAGACAGGCCGGATACCGCGTCACCGGCTGCGATGCCAACGTGTACCCGCCTATGAGCACGCAACTGCAGGAACAGGGTATCGATCTGATCGAAGGCTATGGCGAAGAACAGCTGGCGCTCAACCCGGACGTGTTCGTGATCGGCAACGTGGTGTCGCGCGGCAATCCGCTGATGGAAGCCATCCTCAATCGCAACCTGCCCTATATCTCCGGACCGCAATGGCTGGCGGATAAGCTGCTGCGGAACCAGTGGGTCCTGGCTGTGGCCGGCACGCACGGCAAGACCACCACCAGCGCAATGCTGGCCTGGATACTGGAGTACGCGGGACTGAACACGGGTTTCCTGATTGGCGGCGTGCCGCAGAATTTCGGTGTATCGGCACGGCTCAGCACAAAGACCTCGGCCGCTAAACAAGCGGCCCCGTTCTTCGTGATCGAAGCGGACGAATACGACACCGCCTTTTTCGACAAGCGCTCCAAGTTCGTCCATTACCGTCCGCGCACCGCGATACTCAACAACCTTGAATTCGACCACGCCGACATTTTTCCCGATCTGGCAGCAATTGAAACCCAGTTCCATCATCTGGTGCGCACGGTTCCCGGCAACGGATTAATCGTCAGCAACGGCCGCGAAGCCGCGCTGGACCGAGTACTGCAGCGCGGCTGCTGGACGCCGCTGGAGCGTTTCGGTACGGACGACGGCTGGCTGATCGATAACGGCAACCGAGTCTCTGTGCGCGGCGAATTGCAGGGCACGCTGGACTGGGAATTGATGGGTGAACACAATCGCCAGAATGCGCTCGCCGCGCTCGCCGCCGCGAGCCATGCCGGCGTGCCGGTCGCGCAGGGGCTGGCTGCCTTGGGGAAATTCAGGAACGTGAAGCGGCGGATGGAAATTCGCGGCGTCGTCAACGGCATTACCGTCTATGACGATTTCGCCCACCATCCCACCGCGATCGAAACCACGGTCGCCGGCCTGCGCCGCAAGGTCGGCAGCGCGCGCATACTGGCCGTGCTCGAACCGCGCTCCAACACGATGAAACTGGGCATGATGAAGGATGCGCTGCCCGGCAGCCTGAAGGATGCCGATCTGGCATTCTGTTATGCCGCCAACCTCGGCTGGGACGCGCGCAGCGCACTCGTCCCGCTGGGCGGCAAGGCAGTTGTGGAGGACCAGCTGGACCCGTTAATCGGCAAGATTGCCGCTGCCGCGCGGCCCGGCGACCACATCCTTGTAATGAGCAATGGCGGTTTCGGCGGGATACACGAAAAGCTGCTCGACCGATTGCAGCGCTGAATCACCCCAGGCCCTGAATCAGCCAGGCCCTGAATCATTCCGGGCCCGTACTTATTCTCCCGGGTTGTCCAGGCCCAATTCCTGAATCTTCCGCGTCAGCGTGTTGCGTCCGATCCCGAGCAGAGTTGCCGCCTCGATGCGTCGCCCGTTGGTGTGATGCAACGCCTGGATTATCAGCGTGCGTTCGAATTGCGCGGTCAGGCTGTCCATGATGCGTTCGTCTCCGCGCTGCAGGGCGAGTGCGGCC
>JBAUQH010000201.1:0-16684 GCA_049580605.1 Gallionella sp.
CAACAGGGTCAGCTTACTTTGCAAACCGAGTACCTGCACATCTCGCCGGACCAGAATCTCGCAGACACCGACCGTGCGGTAACAATCGTCGATGCAAACAATACCGTCCATGCGACAGGAATGGAACTGAACAACAAGACACGCATCCTGAATCTGCTTACCCGGATCAGAAGTGAATATGTACCGAACAAGCCATAAATTAATCCAGTGTGCCGTGCTGCCTCTTTTCCTGCAGCTCTGGGTGCCATCCTGTTTTGCAGCCAGCGCAGACAGTGCGGAGCCGATGCATCTTGAGGCCGATCAGGTGATAATGGACGACGCGCATCGAATCAGCACCTTCATCGGCAATGTGGAGTTGTCGCAGGGAACGTTGTTGATACGCGGCGACAGGATCGTCGTTACTCAGGACAAGGAAGGTTTCCAGCACGCCATCGCGTATGGCGACACCGCCGAGTTCCGGCAAAAGCGCGAAAGGATGGAAGGTTACGTGGAAGGTTACGGGGAACAAATCGAATATGACACGCGCACCGGGATCCTGAACCTTTACGGCAAGGCGCGCCTGAAGCGCAATCTCGATATGGTCAGCGGCAATCATATTGTTTATAACACCAATACCGAAATCTTCAAGGTGAGCGGAAAAAATGCAAATGCAAAAAATGACACTTCGGAACGGGTACGTGCCGTACTGCAGCCCAAAAGCAACATGACAACGCAGCCCGCATCAAGCGTCTTGCCCGCCTCCTCCGTTACGGCCCCGGCCCGGCAAAATGAGTGAACTGCGCGCGGTCGGCCTGAAGAAGAAGTACGCCTCGCGCACGGTGGTGCATGATGCGTCGCTGTCAGTCAGGAGCGGCGAAGTGGTTGGACTGCTCGGCCCGAACGGTGCCGGCAAGACCACTGCCTTCTACATGATCGTCGGGCTGGTTGCTGCCGATGGCGGAGAGATTTTCATCGACGAACAGAACATCACCCATCTGCCGATACACCGCCGCGCCCGGCTCGGACTTGGATATCTGCCCCAGGAAGCATCTATATTCCGCCGCCTGACCGTATCGCAAAACATCGAGGCCGTGCTGGAGCTCCAGGGCCATAGCGGTGACGGTCTCAAAAATCATCTGGATAAATTGCTTGAAGACCTGCACATCACGCATATCCGCGGCAATCCCGCCATCAGCCTGTCGGGCGGTGAACGGCGGCGTGTCGAAATTGCCAGGGCACTGGCGACCGACCCGCGCTTCATACTGCTGGATGAACCGTTCGCAGGTGTTGATCCGATTGCCGTGCTGGACATACAGAAAATAATCCATTTCCTCAAAGAGCGCGGCATCGGCGTGCTGATCACCGACCACAATGTCCGTGAAACCCTCGGCATCTGCGATCGCGCCTACATCATCAATGCCGGATCGGTAATGGCGGAAGGCAAGCCGGATGAAATCATCTATAATGAGGGCGTAAGGAAAGTGTATCTGGGAGAACACTTCAAGCTCTGACACGAAGGTACCCCGCACAAGAAACCATGCAATGAAACCCGCTCTTCAACTCCGACTTTCGCAGCAACTGACCCTCACCCCGCAGTTGCAGCAGGCTATCCGCCTGCTGCAATTGTCCACGTATGACATGCACCAGGAAGTCGCGCGTTTGCTGGAAGAAAATCCCATGCTAGAAGCATCCGACGAATCAGGCGCGGGAACTTTCACCGCTGATTCATCATCGTTGCAGTCACACGGCAGCGATGAGGCTGAAGAAGCACGAAAAACGAACGGCGACGAACGTGGCGAGGATGATACCGGCGCGGATTCATTCGGCAGCGATCCAGCCGACTGGCATACCGGCGGGGCCATGCGCAGCACGGACGACGAGGACGAGTCCTACCCTGAACAGGCCGCCGAGCAGGCCAGCCTGCGCGCGCACCTGCATAGCCAGTTGACCACCAGTACAATCGATGACAAAGACCGCAAGGTGGTCGGAATGCTGATCGATGCCCTGGATGAGAACGGTTACCTGGCCCAGGACCTGGATGAACTGGCAGAGCTGTTGCCTGAGGAACTTGAAATCACGCTGGACGACCTGGAAACCGCGCTGGTGCAACTGCAGCACCTTGATCAACCTGGACTTGGCGCGCGCAATCTGGGCGAGTGCCTTGCGCTGCAATTAAAGGCCATGCCCGAGGATACACCGCAGCGCGATCTGGCGGTCCGCCTGGTAAGCCAGTATCTTGACCTGGTCGCCGCGCATGACTTCAGCAAGATCAAGAAACTGCTGCGCTGCACGGACGATGAATTGCGCGCCGCGCAACATTTGATCACGGGTTTGAATCCAAAACCCGGCACCGAGTTCGGGCAAAGCATCGCCGATTACGTGGTGCCCGACGTGATCGTGGAAAAACACAAAAGCAGATGGCGTGCAAGGCTGAACGCCGAAGCGATGCCAAAGCTGCGCGTCAACCAGATTTACGCCAACATTCTGCAACAGCGCTCCGACAAGAATTCCTCGCAGCTTGCAGTGCAATTGCAGGAAGCAAAGTGGCTGATCAAGAATCTTGAGCAGCGCTTTGACACCATTTTGCGCGTCGCGCAAGCCATCGTGGAACGTCAGGAAAAATTTTTCGAGCACGGTGAGATCGGAATGCGCCCGCTGGTACTCCGTGAAATCGCCGACCAGCTCGAGTTGCACGAATCCACCATCTCGCGCAGCACCACGCAGAAATTCATGCTGACTCCGCGCGGCATATACGAATTCAAGCATTTTTTCGGCAGCGGCCTGGCGACAGAAAGCGGCGGCACCTGTTCTTCCGCCGCGATACGCGAACTGATCAAGCAACTGGTCAGCGCGGAAGATGCGCACAAACCACTTACCGACAGCCGCATGGCAGAAATCTTGGCTCAGCAGGGCATTGTCGTTGCCAGGCGTACCATAGCAAAATACCGGGAATCAATGCGTATCCTCCCGGTGAATCTCCGTAAATCCCTCTAAATATAGGAGCACACCATGAACCTCCATCTAACCGCACACCATCTCGAAATCACCCCCGCCATCCGGGATTATTCGACTGAAAAGTTTGATAAAATCAAGCGCCATTTTGAAAACGTGGTGATAGATGTGAACGTGATTTATTCGGTTGAGAAACTGAAACAGAAAGCCGAAGCAACAATGCACGTAAGCGGAAAAAACCTGTTCGTGGAATGCGAGGACGAGAATCTCTACACGGCAATCGATATGCTGGTTGACAAACTGGAACGCCAGGTGCGCAGGCATAAGGAAAAACTGTCCGGCCGCCGCCATGACGATTCCGGAAAATTCGCGGCAAACGAGTAACTGCCAGGGGCGGGTGAGATCCCGCCCCCATTAACCGGTTTCCAATTATGAACCTGATCAGCAAGATCCTGCTGCCCGACAACATTCTGTTGGACAACGAATCCACCAGCAAGAAGCGCGTGTTTGAACGGGTTGGCCTGCTGTTTGAAAACAACCAGCAGATCGCGCGCAGCCAGGTCTTCGACAGCCTGTTCGCCCGCGAAAAGCTTGGTTCAACCGGGCTCGGGCAAGGCGTGGCCATTCCGCATGGACGCATCGCAAAATTGCGCGACGCAACCGCCGCTTTTGTTATGACATCCCACCCGATACCGTTCGATTCTCCGGACGGTCAGCCGGTGAATCTGATATTTGTGCTGCTGGTTCCGGAGCGGGCCAACGATCTGCACCTGCAGATACTCGGCGAACTGGCGCAAATGTTCAGCGATACGCAATTCCGCAGCAGCCTGCTCGCCTGCAGGGACGCCGGAAACATCCATCAGCTGTTCCATGACTGGAAAAGCCAGACATGAACCAGGTCAACATCCGGCAACTGTTTGAGGACAAACAGGAGCGGCTGTTGCTCAGCCGTGTTGCCGGAGCCGACGGAACGGACCGCATCATCGACAGCGAAGAGGTGGACGCATCGAACAAGGGCCTGATCGGCCATCTCAATCTGATCCACCCGAACTGGATACAGGTGCTAAGCGATACCGAACTGGACTATCTGCGCTCGCTGGACTACGAAGCACGCGAAGGCGCTTTTCGCCAGATCGAACAGCACGGTACGACTTGCCTGATCGTTGCCGGCACCAGCGACATCCCGCCCGAGCTGGTCAATTTCGCAAACCGGTCGAACATTCCATTGTTTGCTTCTCCCAAACCCAGCGTGCATCTGATGTGGCTGGTCCGCCACTATCTTGCCAAGGAACTGGCCGAATCCACCACCCGCCACGGCGTGTTTCTCGACGTGCTGGGAGTCGGCGTGATGATCACCGGTGAAAGCGCGGTCGGCAAAAGCGAACTTGGCCTCGAACTGATCACCCGTGGCAACGGTTTGGTTGCCGATGATATCGTCGAACTGCATCGCATCGCGCCGGATACGCTGGAGGGCCGCTGCCCGGAATTGTTGCGGGATTTTCTCGAAGTGCGCGGTCTGGGCGTGCTGAACATCCGCACCATGTTTGGCGAAACCGCGGTGCGCCGCAAAAAGAGCCTGAAGCTTATCGTGCACCTGCACAGCCCGCCCGGCGGCGACCTGTCGCAAATGGAGCGATTGCAGCTGAATGCCACGCACCAGGATATTCTCGGTGTGAACATCAGCACGGTGAACATTCCGGTGGTCGCAGGGCGCAATCTGGCCGTACTGGTGGAAGCCGCGGCGCGCAACTTTGTGCTTCATCAGCGCGGCATCAACAGCATGCAGGAATTCATCACGCGCCACGACCAGCTGCTTCTCAACGAATAGCAGGAGTCCGGGGTGCAGCTATTTCTGATCAGCGGCTTATCCGGTTCCGGCAAGAGCGTCGCGCTGAAGGTTCTGGAAGACAGCGGCTATTATTGTGTGGACAATCTGCCCGCCGACCTGTTGACCGCGCTGGTGGAACATCTGCAGCAGGCCGGGTACAGCAATATCGCCGTCAGCATCGACGTGCGCAGCGCGAATAGCGTGCAGCGCCTGCCCGAACTGTTGAAGCAGTTCAGGCAGCACGGCGTGGATGTGCATGTGCTGTTCCTGGATGCCCAGAACGACACGCTGATCAAGCGCTTTTCCGAGACTCGCCGCTTGCACCCGCTCAGCGACACCTCGCTCCTGAGCAACGAAAAGACGGCCCGTACCCTCCCTGAATGCGTCGGCTACGAGCGCGAACTGCTGGCCGCAATCAGCGACATCGGCCATCACATCGACACCACCGAACTCAACGCCAATTCCCTGCGCAGCTGGATCAAGCAATTCATCAAGGTCGACCGCGCACGCCTGACGCTGCTGTTCCAGTCTTTCGGCTACAAGCACGGCATACCGCTGGATTCCGACCTGGTGTTCGATGTGCGCTGCCTGCCCAATCCGCACTATTCCCCGGATCTTCGTCCGCTCAACGGATGTGATGCACCGGTGATCGAATTTCTCGAAAATGCCCCGGATGTGCAGCAGATGTTTGGCGACATCCGTAATTTCGTGCAGCGCTGGCTGCCCAGTTTTGTCGCCGATAACCGCAGCTATCTGACCGTTGCGATCGGCTGCACCGGCGGGCAGCACCGTTCGGTCTATCTGGCAGAAAAACTGGCCCGCCACTTTGAGCATCAGCAGCAGGTCCTGGTGCGTCATCGCGAACTGGCGCAATAGATGATTTGCAAGCATGCCATGCGGCATTTCAAGCCCGGCGACTGGCTGACGCTGCTGCTTGGCGGTACCTTTGTCGTGGTACTCACGCTCAAACTGTGGGACGGCGAACTCGCAGACAAAGCCATCATCCGCAGCGGCGGCAAGATATTCAGGGAAGTATCATTGACCCGCGACCTGAAGATCGAAGTGCCCGGCCCCCTTGGGATAAGCATCGTCAGCATCCAAGGCCGCAAGGTACGCATTGCTTCAGACCCCAGCCCGCGCCAGTACTGCGTGCGCCAGGGCTGGCTGCAACAGGCTGGCGAGATTGCAATCTGCCTGCCGAACCAGGTGAGTGTCGAACTGGCCGGAAGCAGAAGGAAATATGACAGCCTCAACTACTGAAAAGCCTTGCATAAGCGATTACACTGCCATATTGCTGCGTCGCGTGCTCGCTCACGCCTCGTCTATCTATTCGATATGCCTCATCGTTCACGGTTCGGCTCCTTGCACTTCTGGCCGCTCACAACGCTTCTGCAAGGCTTTTTCAAAAGTGAAATGGAAACTCGCATCCTCAATCTGGTAACAACCTCGGAAGACCACCACATCGCGCGCATGGCGGCGGTGGCGCTCGGGCTGACAATAATGGAAAGCGCAATCCCCTCCCCGCTGCCCGGGGTCAAACCGGGGCTGGCCAACATTGTTACGCTAATCGTGCTGGCCCGCTACGGCTGGCGCGCGGCGGCATGGGTGTCGCTATTGCGCGTGCTGGCCGGCAGTTTGCTGTTCGGGAATTTCCTCGCCCCGGGATTTTTCCTTAGCCTGTCAGGCGCATTGTGCAGCCTGGCCGTACTGGGTTTGGCCCGTCTTCTGCCGGCACGCTGGTTCGGTCCGGTCAGCCACAGCATCTATGCCGCGTTCGCGCACATTTCCGGGCAGATGCTGGTGGTATACCTGTGGCTGATCCCGCATGCCGGCATTGCCTACCTGATCCCGATTTTTGCTACCGCGGCATTGTTGTTCGGCACGGTAAACGGTTTGATCGCGGCGCGTTTCATGGACAATGAAAATATCGCCGAAAACCGCGAGCAAAATAGCCCGCCGCAGAGATCATACGGTTCAACGGGATGAAGCAGAACCGTGTCAATCGCGGCCAGCAGTGATTTGTCTGTGAACTCTGTTCGCACTGGTGTGGCTACCAGGCATTCCACTAAGTCACCAAACTACGGTGACCAAGTGGCTGGTTATGTGGCAAACTTGCCATATGAAAACGATTATCCTTGCATTCACCGGCGCATCGGGGCTGCCCTACGGCATGCGCCTGCTCGAATGCCTGCTGCAAAGCGGACAGCGGGTCCATCTGGTGTATTCGCAGGCCGCGCAGATAGTTGCCAAGCAGGAGCTCGATTTCACGCTGCCGAACCGCCCCTCGGAAGCGGAACAGATGCTTGCGGAACGCATCGGCAAATTTAGCGGCGAGCTTAAAGCATTCGGCACCCAGGACTGGTACGCGCCGATGGCCTCCGGCTCCAACCCAGGCGATGCGATGGTGGTCTGTCCCTGCACCATGGGCACGCTGGGCAAGATCGCGGGCGGGATCAGTGATGATTTGATTACCCGTGCCGCCGATGTAATGCTCAAGGAAAAACGCACGCTAATCCTGGTACCGCGCGAAATGCCTTTCTCCGCGATCCATCTCGACAACATGCTCAAACTTGCGCACGCCGGTGCAGTCATCCTGCCCCCCAATCCGGGCTTCTACCACCACCCGCTGAGCGTGCAGGACATCGTCGATTTTGTCGTGGCGCGGATACTCGATCATCTGGGTGTTGCGCAGACTCTGATCGGCAAATGGGGGGAAAAATAAAACCAGGCGGTCCCGTTTCCGGTTCGCTCCGGATACGGTTTGCAATGCCGCTTCAATCTCGGCAAGATAGCCGCGTCTAGCATCAAGAAATCCATGCAAAATGATTGAAATTCCGAACACCGCTTCGATAGCGTTCGTCCGGAACATTGCGCTGCTGGCGGCATTATGCCTGCCGGTTTTGTCGGAATGCAGCCCGGAAAAACCAATGGCATCTACCTGATCACCAATCGGGAAAATTCGGAAAACATCAAACAATACGCGGTGTTCAATCCCCATGACCACAGCGTTAAAATTTTCAAGTCTACCGCCGAAGCGGCGATCGCGCAGCTGATTGCGAGTAATCCTGCGATGATACCCAAAGATTCAACGATCAGGAGTTGGCGCTGTTCACCGACACCGCCCGAGAATGTACGGTAAGCCATTCGGGACAGGGCCACATGGAATTAGCCGCGACAGTATTCTTCCAGCAACGCCCTGACAGGCCCGGGAATCGCCGACTGCAATGCGGTTTCCACATCCAGCCATACACTTCCCGCTGGCTGCACACTTTGCGGCCGGTGCGACATTCGTATACGCAGCGGGGTGATGTGCAATTTGAAATGAGTGAAGCTGTGGGTAAACGCTTGCAGTGACTCGCACCGATTCTCCGAATTGACTGGATAGCGGCTTGCGGAAACTGCACGTTCCGTACTGATATTCTCGCTTGACCCCGAGGCTGTCCTAATCCCCTCCTTCGCACTCCAGGCCAAAGCCGCTGACTCGTCCTCAAATTGTGGCGGACACCACAGACCGCCCCAGATTCCGATACCTGGGCGCTTTTCCAGCAGAATGTCGTTGCCGTGCAGCAACAGCAATAATGCAGTGCGTCTTTCCGGGATGGATTTGCGTAAACGCCGCGCGGGCAGTTCGCTCACCCGCCCGCTCAGACGGGCAACGCAATCGCTTTGCACCGGGCATATCTCGCACTTCGGGCTGCTGCGGGTGCACAGCGTGGCACCCAGATCCATCTGGGCCTGTATGTATACGGCAATGTCCCGTTGCGGCAACCGTGCTTCGGCCTGCTCCCAGAGTAATGCTTCTACCGCCTTTTCGCCGGGCGATCCGGCAATGCCGCAATGTCGCGCCAGCAAGCGTTTAACGTTGCCGTCCAGTATCGCGCGTCGTTCGTGCCAGGCCAGCGCGCAGATTGCTGCTGCAGTGGAACGGCCGATACCGGGGAGTTCGACTATCTGCTCGAACTCGCGCGGAAATTCGCCACGGTATTTGTCCGCAATGATGCGCGCAGCTGCAAGCAGGTTGCGTCCGCGAGCGTAATAGCCGAGACCGCTCCAGTGCGCGAGCACTCGCTCCTCGGTTGCTGCAGCGAGTGCCGGGATGTCCGGGAAAGCAGTAATAAAACGCTGGTAATACGGCAGGACCGTAGCAACCTGGGTCTGCTGCAGCATGATCTCCGACAACCACACCCGGTATGCGTCAGCGCCTTGCCATGGCAGGTCGTGGCGGCCATGATTGCGTTGCCAGCGGATCAGGCGTTGTGCGAAATTCGATGTCATCTATGAGCAGCTTGGCTCGGCTGCCGGTCGGAGCCTGTTGCGAACCGACGAGCAGACAATGACGATGCTGATGAAACCGGGCAATGCGCGCTCACTTGAACAGGCCCTTCAACCCCTGCTTGAGTTGTTCCTGGAGCTTGGCCTTGGCATCTTGCTTCACTTTCTCTTTTTTCTCATCGATGCGCTGTTTTGCAACATCAACGAGCAGTGCCCCGTAATCAACCTTGAATTTGAGCGCATCGAAAGGGCCGCTCACATTTACCGGCAATGTCGCCGCCCTGCCCTGTGCCGTTTTGGCAAACGCTGCCTTGGCGTTGTAGTTCAGCCTGTCATGGCCGATGTCGATATCGCCGCTCCCGCTCAGGCGCAGCACGGTTGACTTCACTGTCAGGTCGTCGTTGTGAGCCACGCCGTCATGAACCTTGAAATTTGCCTTGAACTCGCTGAATTCGGTCTTCTCGTTCTTGTCCACACCCAATGTCTGCGTCCTGGTGTCCTTGCTCAGGTTCTGAATGCCCTGCACCAGTTTGGCGAGGTTGATGCCCTTGATCGCGCCGTTTGCCAGGTTCACCGACACCTTGCCGTTCAGCGCCTTTTTCAGTTCGCTGACGGTATTACCGTGCGTGGTCAGGTCCAGCACGATGTTGCCCCTGCCTTCGGCCAGATCGAGATCGGCGGCATCCTTCAACAGGGGAGCGACAGCGATTTCGTTGAGCTTCTGTTTGATGACGAAGCTGGGAGTATGTTGCGCATTGATGCTCAGGCTGCCGTTCATGCTGCCCTGATACAGTTTGGCGGACATCGGGCTGAGATTCACCAGTCCGCCATGCGCTTTCACGCCCAACTGAAGCTGGCTCGATTTCACGTTCGCCACCTTGAGCGTACCGATGTGCAGCTTGCCATCCAGATTCAGTGTGCGCAACGCAGTCAGATCAAACGGCTGCTCGGGTACCTTTGCCTGGGGTTGGCCCGCCTGGACGGATTTTTTCGGCAAGTACAAATCGGCATCGAACTTGTCGACATCCACATCGAAGTTGATTGCCGGTTCTGCAAACCCGCTTACCTCCACCCTGGCCTTTATCTGGCTTTGCAACAGGCCGCCGGCGAAGTTCGCCTGTACGATCTGCTTCGCGGCATCGATATGCACGTTGCCCTTCAACTCGCTGCTCACCGATTTGTTCGGCAGCTTGTCACCGGTGGCTGTCACCGCGATGCCAAGTTTGTTCAGGTCGAATTGCTGGGACTTGATGTTTCCGGACAGCGGCGAGACCATTTTAAGCTTGAAAGCCTGTTCGGGCTGTTTCACGTCAAGATCCACGCTAAGCGCACTGACCCTGAACGCCTGTGCATTGCCTTCGATGCCGGGCATGGTCAGGTTTGCTGCAATATTTCCGGCGGCCCCGTTCAACTTTGCATCCAGTTTGATTCTGTCGCTGGAATATTTATCCCTGGTCAATTGAAGCGAAGGCGCATCAAGGGCGATCTCGAAATTGTCTTTGCCCTTCTTCCCGGAGGCGCTCAGGGAAAATGTCATCGCCGAGAATTCGTTGCTGGCAAGATCTGCATTCACATCGCCTCCTGCTTTTGCGTTCAGGTTGCCGATTTCCAGCGCAGAGCCGCTTAGCTGCAATTTTAGACCGTGCAACTGATACCTCTTCTTTTCCGGATCCATTGTCAGCGTTGCCTCTATTAGGGTATTGATTTCCATTTTTGGCTGATTGGATTGTATGTTTGCCGAAAAATCGATCTTGCTTGGCACCCCGACTGCAATACGTCCGGCCCTGAGATTGATATCCTTGACGGCGTATATTGCGCCGCTGCTTTCGTCGCGATAGCTGAGACTGGTTTTTTCCACGGACACTGAAGCGATGTCGAATTTGAGCGGCGTGCCGGTTACCGGGGCAATTTTCTGCTGCTGAGGTTGCTGCCCGGTCTGGCCAAGCAGATCGTCGATATTTGTTGTTCCGTCCCTCAGCTTGACCAGCGTTGCCCTCAGGCCGCTGACCGCAACCTCGTCCACCACCACCTGCCTGCGCAGCAAAGGCAGCAATGCAAGTGAAACCCGCGCAGACTGGATGGACGCAAATTCCTTGTCGCTCCTGAACTCTGACAGTGAGACCTTGCTCAGGCTTGCGCCGATGTTCGGGAAAAAGGACAGCTTGATGTCGCCGTCGAGACGCAGATTTCGCTGCTTGCTGTCCTTCACGGCCTTGATGATCTGCGACTTGTAGTCATTGGGATTGAAAGTCGCGGCCACATATGCGACGACAGCGGCGGCCACGACAACTACGGCGGCGATACCCAACAAACCGTACTGGAGGATTTTATTCATGCTCTGCCCAATAAATAAGGTCACAAACGATTATTTTGCAAAGAGAACGCGTATTGGCCCGACCGGACCCGGGTCTAGATCACCTTGGAATAAAGCGCGTGCTCCTGCCGCGTGCGCAAATATTTGTCGAACACCATGCATATGTTGCGTATCAGCATGCGTCCCTTAGGGGTGACCTTGATCGATTGCGGTGAAATCGCCAGCAAACCTTCGCGCTCGTATTCGCGCAATTCATTCAGCTCAGTCGCAAAGTAGGCATCGAATTCGATCCCGTACACGCTGCTGAAAGATGCCTTGGAAAGTTTGAAGTGGCACATCAGGGCCTGAATGATGGCCCTGCGCACCAGGTCGTCCGGGTTCAATTCCATACCGCGCATGACGGGCAGAACATCCCTGTCCAGCGCATCGTAATAATCCGCGAGATCACGATAATTCTGGCTGTATGTCGGGCCGATCTTGCCGATCGCGCTGAGACCGAGCGCCACCAGATCGCAGTCCGAATGTGTCGAATAACCCTGGAAATTCCGGTGCAGCCTGCCTTCGCGTTGCGCAATTGCAAGCTCGTCTTCTGGTTTGGCGAAATGATCCATGCCGATGTAAACATAGCCCGCACCGGTGAGCTTTTTCACTGCCATGTCGAGTATGTCCAGTTTCACCTGCGGCGCGGGCAAGTCCTCTTCGTGAATACGCCGCTGCGGCTTGAAGATGGTCGGCATGTGCGCGTAGTTATAGATGGATAAACGATCCGGGTTGGCTGCGATGACCCTGTCCAGGGTCACGCCAAAGCCATTCAGGGTTTGTTTGGGCAAGCCGTAGATCAGATCGATGCTCACCGATCTGAAACCGTTTGCGCGCGCCGCCTGAATCACTCGCAGCGTTTCTTCCTCGCTTTGTATGCGGTTTACTGCTCGCTGCACCTCATCATCGAAATCCTGAACGCCGATACTGATCCGGTTAAAACCCAACTCGCCTAGCAGCGCGATGGTTTCATCGCTAACTTTGCGCGGATCGATTTCAATCGAGTACTCCCCGTCTTCCACGAGCCTGAAGTGCTGGCGTATCGACAACATTACCTGGCGTATTTCATCATCGCTCAGGAAGGTCGGCGTCCCGCCGCCAAAGTGCAGCTGTTCGACAACCTGATCAGGACCGAGCAGCATCGCCTGCATCGCCATCTCCTTGATCAGATAGCGCACGTATTCGGCAGATTTGCTCTTGTCCTTGGTAATGACCTTGTTGCATGCGCAATAGAAACACAAGGTGTTGCAGAAGGGAACATGGATGTACAACGACAGCGGGCGGTCAATACCGCCAATCTCCCGCTTGGCCACCCATTGGCTATAACGCCCCGCATCGAATGCCGCGGTAAACCGGTCTGCTGTTGGATATGAGGTATAACGCGGACCATTCCTGTCCAGCCGACGTATCAGCTCCAGGTCCACGATCAGTTGATTGGCCGATTGATCCATAAATCCTCCTTAGCTGACGAGCATTATGCCAGCTAGCCACCCGAAAAACACCTGACCATGCGGCGAATGCATGCCAAATCCAGCGTCGGCAGGCTTTACACCCCTGAACTCGCCTCGCTCCTTCCCTTTTATATATCATAGAGTTGGATAGAGACGAAATCTGTCAATCTCACCTCGTCAATACCGGATTGCGGCCACAAACTAAATGTGGTTTAGTTGATCCATGTCAGTGCAGCGAAAATCGTTTGCAGTTATGTTTCCACCTGTTCTGCTGCGGGCTGATATGAGGTTCTTCGCGGTAACTTCTCTGGCAAGGCGCAACATAGCCCGAGCAAAGATCATGCGGGCAGATTCATATCGAAGTTTGTCGTGATGTAACCAAAAAAGATACGATTCAGCAATCGTTTACAAGATTGCCGCAACACAAGAAGCGTCCAATTTGACCCGATAATTGACGCAAATGACACATTGCAGTCTTGATGTTATTATCATCCAAGCCCTTGAAATAGGGATTGTTAGTATTTATATCTTTCAGAGGAGAAGGAAATGCTTGAACCATATGACACTAATACCACCGACGTTGTTGCCATGTATATAGGTATATTCGTGTTTTTATTTGGCCTGGCTATAATTCTAATGAAAAAGAATTCCTGATTGGCTAGTCCTGCATTAGGTGCTGATTATTAAAAAATTTTAGAGTGGGGAGGGGTACATGAGTAAATTATCCAATTTGGCGCTGGTAAGCTTGGGGACAGTCGCCATGCTGGCTTTTTCAGGAGCAGGATTTGCTGATCAAGGTGCTGTCACGGCAAATCCCGCCAATGGGAAGAAAATATTCGAAAATGGCAAAGGCGACAACGTTCCGGCCTGCGCGACATGCCATGGCGACAAAGCAATGGGCAATGATGCAATGGGATCCCCAAGGCTCGCAAATATCGGTTATGTGTATATCGTCAAGCAACTGCACAATTTTGCAGAAGACAAGCGCACGGACCTGACCATGCAACAGATGAACGGTATTGCCAAAGGTCTGACCGACCAGGACATGCGTGATCTGGCTTCCTACGAGGACACTTTCCCGCTAAACAATCCTGAAGTTTCCGATCTCACGGAGCTGAAAACCGATGGCACGGTGGTGGGCGAAACTTACAAGGGTAAAATGCTGGTTACCTACGGTTCGGACAAGGTTTCTGCGTGCAAAACCTGTCATAGCTATGATGGTCGCGGTGCCGCACCGATATTTCCGAAGATTGGTCGCCAGAAATATGTTTACCTGGTCAATCAGTTGACTCACTGGCGCGACGGTTCCCGTGCGAACGACCCGAAGATGATGATGGAAAAGATCGCCCAGAAACTGAGCGACGATGATATCCACAATGCTGCGGCGTTCCTGTCGCAGGCATCCGATAGCACACCCGGGGACGGTTACGAATTCAACAACAATTCAGTTTTGGAAAACATCAAAATCGTCAAGTAACATATTTACATTTACATAATTTCGAATTTCGTTATTGGGCACTCTTGCACGCTCTCCCGCACCAACGTTTCGGTGCGGGAGGTTTAATGGAGACTGGTCTGCTTTGATCAGTCTTTTTTGCTTTGTGAGTCCCTGAACGATTAATGTTGTTCATGGTCTTCATGTATTAATCAAGATTGGTGATGATGAAAAAGGGTGAGAAGATTCTTTTTGGGGTAGTAGCGTTTCTGGTTGTGGTTACAGTGATCAACTTTACCGTATTGGAGAATGTCAGCCATAACTCGGACAAGCCGTTGTATCCCATTCTGACGCATTACGATTTTTCGCCTGCCGGCATGCGCGGTTACAGCATATACGAGCATGACAATTGCTACGACTGCCATAAGGCAGTTGGCAGCGGTACCAGCATGGGAGTTACACTCGACGGTCTGGGCTCAGAGCACGATGTGAATTATTTCTACAATTTCCTCAAGTTTCCAGAAAAAACCTATGGCGCAAGGACCCTGGACCACGGTGCACCGCCCAAGGATGCCGCATACGTCTCCTCCCTTCCGGATTCCGATCTGCACGACATCGCCATATTCCTGTCCGAGCTTAAATCCGACCAGGGCTCTTCGTCTTCCTTCGAACCGCCCAAAGGCGAATCCAGCTTCATCGATACCATGGTTGACATGTGGACGCCTGCCGGCTGGAGAAGCAAGTACAGGGATATTCGCGACTGGATGAAATCAAAATCACAAGAGGACAAGCATGACGGAAAACAATAAATTGAGCCCTGCGCAAAACAAGGAATTCACCAGGTATATCCTGCTGTTTGTATATGCGTGCATAATTTACAGCATTGTCGGCTTTTCCTGGGGTGCCATCATGGGCGGCGTCCCGGCCTTCCGGCATTTCGTCGATTACAGCGCGCATGGCCGTCTGATTACTCTGGCGCACGGACACATAAATCTGCTGGGCTGGGTCGAAATGGCGATATTCGCATCTTTGTATTATGTGGTTCCCACCCTTTCACGCCGCCCGATCTACAGTTTGCGCCTGGTAAAGGTTCATTTCTGGATGCACAATTTCGGACTGATCGGCATGGTGGTATTTTTCTTTTCAGCCGGACTGGTAGGCGGCCTGAGCACTGGCCCGGACACCGAAAAGCTGGTCAGTCATCTGCTTGCTTTTGTCGGCATTTTCGGAACGCTGGTTCTGATGGCGAATATCATATGGGGATATAACCTGTACAAAACTACTGCAGGGTGGCAGAACCAGACATGAACAAACGGCTGCTGCTATCGGCTTGTTGCGGGATCGTCGTCCTGAGCTTGCTGGGCGGATGCGGCCAGGGCGGACTATCCGCTGGCTTCACGATAGGCCAGCGTGCTCCCAGCCTGCCAACCAAAACCCTGGCCGACGTAGGCGGTGATTTCAGCAAAATCACCACCTATCGGCAGCCAGACCCGCGCATGTATCAGTATTCGATCGACAAGGCCCTGCTGACCGGCAAGCCGATCGTGCTGGAATTTGCAACCCCAGGCCATTGCACCAATTGTGACGCGCAACTCCAGGTACTCAAAGCGATACTCGACAAATACCAGGGACAGATGATATTTATACATATCGACCAGTATGAAAACCCCCAGGCGTACAAAGCCTATCAAGTCATGGGCGATCCCTGGACTTTTCTGATCGACAAACACGGCATTGTCCGTTTCGAACGCGCGGGTGCCATGCTGTACGGGGAACTGGACTTGGCCATCAAGAAATTTTTTCTGTGACCGGATACCCCGTGTTCAATGCACAGGTAATTGAAAATAACAGGCAACAGACTTATGGCTGACAGGGAAACTGCAGGTGCGATTCAGATTGAACTGGTTCGTGATCGGAACGGAACGATATGGGATTTGCTGCTGTACATCCCGACGGTAGCTGCACTTGCCTCCATTTCCGCCAGTTTCTGGTACGGCAATAATCACAACATGGGGTATTTGTTTTTCTTCCTGACCTGTTTCTTTTTCATAGCCGGATTCAACCGGATATTCAAAACACGTTTGATGCTGTTGCCGTCGGCGCCTACATCCATAACCTTGGACGACAAAAGTCTTGGCTTGTTGCAAAAGAACGGAGATCGTGTTGACCTGGTCAAAAATCTTCGTTACTACCCCGACTATGCGGGCAAGTCATTCGGGATTTCCGGCCTGGATGGCTCGGGAAAGCAATTGCAGTTTGTGTTCCACCGGGGTCAGTTTGCAACTGCAGAACAATTCGGCACCGTTCAGGACAAACTGAAGCGCCACACAAAATAACTGAAAGATGCCTTAGCTTGATGGCGCCGCTGCCGTTATGGCTTCCGTCCGGAACGTCTTTGAATCACATCCCAGGCC
>JBAUQH010000202.1:0-3574 GCA_049580605.1 Gallionella sp.
CGACACGCTGCTGCCGCTGATCTGTCCGCATGACCCGGCATCGATGCAGGCATGGCCAGTCAGCCGCGAATTGAACCGGGTCGGGCTGCGCGACGATGCGGGGCTGGCCGAGCGGGTGAAGTGAAGACTTTCGCTTTGGCCCGTACTATCATGTGCTGCAGCGGGTAAGACCGCAAACGCCTGGCCAATTGCCCTAAGGAGGATCGTGGTGAGTGATATCAAGTGGACAAAAACGTTCGAGGTCAGCGTCGATACGCGCGTGTTTCGGATATTCATCACGCAGCACGAAGGCCATGGCTTCCAGGCAAGCTGCCTGTGGTACGAAAAGCCGCGCGTGCTGAAGACGCCGGGCCAGTCGGGCGTGACCCAGTTTCATCTCGAGCAGCGGCATTCGCTGACCGAGGAAGCCGCGCTTTCCGACCTGATGCTGTGGGTCAACTCCAAATTCGAGCATGACGCCGAACTGAAGCCCGTGCAGGCCTGACCGGTCACAAGCTAAATGAAGCGCGACGATACGGGGCTGTCCTTACCGGTCCACTGCAGCAGGCAATCCGCTGCCCGATCGATCCGGCGCAGGTTGTTCATCTAAATAAATATCCCGTTCTGCAGCAGCCGGACCAGGTGTAACACATTGTTATTGCCGTCATCGAATAATTGCAGGCAGCGTTATTGGACACATGGCAGTTGATCGGCAATTGCCTGTACCAACAATCATCCAGGAGACCATTCAATGAATCGCACGACGCGCACGACCATTTTGATTTCCGCCGCCCTGCTGTTCGGCGGCATGTCTGCCGGCAGCTTTGCCGACGAAAGCCAGTTCGACAAGACGCATCCGCGCCGCGAGGAAGTCAACAATCGTATCAAAAACCAGGACAAGCGCATCCACCGGGAAGTGAAGGAAGGCGACATGTCCAAGGCGAAGGCGGCCAGGATGCACAAGAAGGACCGCCGCATCCGCAAGGAAGAACGCGCGATGGCTTCCAAAAACGGCGGCCATATCACCAAGAAAGAACAGCGCAAGCTGAACCGGCAGGAAAATGACGTTAGCAAGCAGATCGGCAAGTGAGCTTGGCGACGCCGGCCGGTAATTTGCCCGGGGGTGGATGAATGATGCGGCGCCGCGGGTTTGCGATTGTGCTGGCGACGTTCAGTCTCGTTGCCGGCGCGGCCGGCGCTGAAGCAAGCCATGAAGAAAGCCGAACGCTGGTGCGCGCGGATGGTGCCCGGGTGCCGGTTCGCGTGTATGGTGTTCCCGCCGCATCGTGCCGCGGCATCGCGGTGCTTTCGCCGGGTGCGGGCGGCACCGAAAAGGGTCTGGCCTACCTCGCGGAAGGACTCAGCCGCGATGGCTGGCTCAGTGTCGTGGCGGGCCACAAGGAAAGCGGGCCGTCGGTGTTGCGCGCCGATATGCACGGGTTCGACGTTAAGGCCGCGCTGCTCAAGATGACGACGGATCGCACGGCCTATCTGGCGCGCTGGATGGATATCGGCGCGGCGTTGGATTGGGCGCGCCCGCGCTGCGGCAAGCAATTCACCGCGCTGATCGGGCATTCGATGGGCGCGGCGACGGTGATGCTGGAGTCGGGCGCGGGCAACAGGCTGAACCTGGCCGGCAAGGATCGTTTCGATGCTTACGTGGCCATGTCGCCGCAGGGACCCGGTTCGATTTTTCCCGGAGATGCCTGGCGCAACATACACAAGCCGATGCTGGTGCTGACCGGCACCCGCGACGATGCTCTGGAGGGCGGGTGGAAGTCGCGCACCGTTCCCTACGACGTGATGCCCGCGGGGTGCAAATGGCTGGGTGTGATCGACGGCGCAACGCACTTGAATTTTGCGGGAATCGGCATGTCGCGCAACACCGAGAAGCTGACCCTGCATGCAACAACCGCGTTTCTCGATTCGCTTGCGGCGGGCAAGTGCGGCACCCCCGCCGGGGAACAGGGAATCGCGTTCAGTCACCAGTGAGCTGCCATCCCGGGCGGGCCGCGATCCCATCCCGGCATTCCGCCTATCCCAAGAGACAGCCTGGGTCAGTTCCGCTGCCTCCCCCAACTTTCCTGCGCAAGGTTACAATCCGCACCGCACCTTTTCCGGTGCATCCGTCAGGTACCAGGAATGAAGTCTTTAAAGTACGCGCTGCTCGGTCTGTACGGCGTGATCGGCATGCTGGTCTCGGCATTGGGGCTGTTCAAGCTGCCGTTTGCCGAGTCGCTCGCGAAGCAGCATTACCGCTATGCAATCGCCGGGCTGCTGGTCGTGCTGATGATCATTCCGGCGATCATCGTGGTGTTCATCCTGTCGTTCAACGTGAACAGTTTCAAGACGCAGATCGTCCAGTACGTGAAGAACCACACCCAGCGCGAGCTGGTGCTGCAGGGCGACATCAAGCTCACCTTTTTCCCCAAGCTGGGAATGGATACCGGCAGGATGCTGCTGAGCCAGCGCAACAGCGCGCGCGAATTCGCGTCGGTCAACGATGCCCGGCTGTACATCGCGTGGCTGCCGCTGCTGGGGAAGCAGCTGGTGTTCGACCATGTCGAGGTCGACGGCGCGCGCGTGAACCTGATCCGCTACAAGAACGGCACGACCAATTACGACGACCTGCAGATACGCGATGAAAAGCTGGCGCCGTTCACGTTCGACATCGACGGCATCCGCGTGACCCATTCCGCGCTGAACTGGCAGGACGAGTTGCGCTGGCAGCGGGTCGCGCTGCAGGATGTGCAGATCGAAACCGGCCGGCTGGCCGATGCGGTGCCGGGCAACCTGAAGGCGAGCTTCCATCTCAGTTCCGAAGTGGCGCGCAGCGATTCGGTGATCGACCTGAAAAGCCGCTTCTATTACGACCGCAAGGCGGGGCGCTACGAGTTTGCCGACATCGAGGGCACGCTGGGCGGTACCGCAATCGGGTTCAGCAACATCGACATGAACTTCAAGGGCGGCATCAATATCTTTCCCGCGCAGCAATCGCTGCAGGCCGAGAACCTGTTCGTTTCGGCCACCGGCAATTACGGGCAGCGCGGCATAGCCGCGAAGCTTGATCTGCCCAAGCTGCGATCCGCGAAGGGGGTGCTGAGCGGCAGCGATTTCGCGCTCGATGCGACGGTGTCGCAGTTCGACGAGAAGTGGACCACCGCGGTGCAGGTACCGGCTTTCGCCGCCGCCAGCGGCGTGTTGAGCACGGCGCAGGTCAAGGCCGATTTCGCGTTCAAGGGCGACGGGCGCACGCTGCAGGGCAAGCTCGCCAGCCCGGCCAGCCTCGATTACTCATCCGCGCGCAAGCTGCAGTTCAACCCGATCGCGCTGAGCCTGTCGGCCACCGACCCGATGCTGGCGGCCGGGCTGGCCGCGACCGCGACCGGCAACCTGCAGGCCGATCTTGCCGGGGGCAACGCGAATCTCGCCTTCAAGGCGAATATCGACGACAGCGCGATCACCGGCAGGGTTGCGCTGCAGGATTTCAAGGAGCCCGTGTACACCTTCGATTTGGCGGTCGACAAGCTGCCGCTGGAACGCTATATCTCGGCCGACTGGACCAGGCGCCACCAGAACGATGCGACGCCGGTCG
>JBAUQH010000203.1:0-13511 GCA_049580605.1 Gallionella sp.
GTATCAATCCGCTGGCGGGCAAGTCGGCAGAATTCAGGATCACGCGCGGCGCGAAACTGGCAAAACCGACCGGCTGGTCGACGAAACGCACCACCCGCGCCGCCACCTTCAAATGCAGTTCGCCAACACCGACCTCGTCGCCCAGTTTCAACCCCAGCCGCTGCATCAATCGTTCACCAGCCCACAACGTGCCGCGCGCGGGAATGGTGCTGTTTTCGTTCCGGATGACATGCTCTGCGCCATCATCGATGATGATCTTGCCGCGCAAGGGATACCCTTGTTCCACCGACATGATGTCTGCCAGCAGATTCTCGTTCTTGCCCGTCACCATGCTGGGAAACGCATCCGACTCCATCACGCGCAGCCCGCGCTGCAATGCTGCATCACGATATTCTTGCGGCAATGGCCGCGTCGAGGAGATGCGCAGGTCCGCGCCGATCAGGCTGGTCGCTTCCTGTTGCAACGCCAATCGCACGCGATCCGCAAACAACCCGACCGTGGTGATGCTGGCCACCGCCAGCACCAGCGCGATCAGCAGCACGCGCCATTCACCGGCGCGCCAGTCGCGGCGCAGCAGTTTCAGTGCGAGCAGCAGGTTCATATGCAATTCGGCAGTTTCATGATTCCACCCGTCCATCTTCCAAGTGCAGTTGCCGCTTGCAGCGCCGCGCCAGCGCCTCGTCGTGGGTGACCAGGATCAGCGTGGTGCCCTGCGCGCGGTTCAGCTCCAGCATCAGCTCGATGATCTGGCTGCCGGTCGCGGCGTCGAGGTTGCCGGTCGGTTCGTCGGCAAACAGTATTTTCGGCCGGACCACAAACGCGCGCGCGATCGCGACGCGCTGCTGTTCGCCGCCGGAAAGATGCTTGGGCACATGATGCGCGCGCTGCGCCAGCCCGACTTGCCGCAGCGCCTCGGCGGCGCGCTCGCGCGCATCCGGTGTGCCGTGCAGTTCCAGCGGCAGCATCACGTTTTCCAGCGCGGTCAATGCGGGCAGCAACTGGAACGACTGGAACACGAAACCCGCCAGCCGTCCGCGCAATCGCGCGCGGCTGTCTTCATCGAATGAAAAGATGTCGCTGCCATCGAGATACACCGTGCCGCTGCTGGGCGAGTCCAGCCCGGCCAACAGGCCCAGCAGCGTGGTCTTGCCCGAGCCGGACGCGCCGAGGATCGCGAGGCTGTCGCCGGCCTCTACCGTGAAACTCGCCTCGTGCAGGATGGTCAACGGCAGGTCGCCGCTTAATACTTGCTTCGTAAGATCAACTGCCCGCACAATCGCCGTCATGAAATCTCTATCCTCAAAAATTTTGCTGCTTGCCGCACTGGGTTTCCCGCTTGCCGCGCCTGCCGCAAACAACATACTGGTGTTCGGCGACAGTCTATCAGCCGGATATGGCCTGGCCCTAGACAAAAGTTGGGCCCATTTGTTGCAATTGGAATTGCATCGGACCCGGCCGGAATACCGTGTCGTGAATGCCAGCATCAGCGGCGAGACCACCAGCGGCGGGCGGCAGCGCATCGCCGCTGCATTGAAGCAGTTCCGCCCGAAAATCGTGATCGTGGAGCTGGGCGCGAACGACGGACTGCGCGGCACGTCGATCCGGGATATGGAGCGCAACCTCGGCGATATCATCGAAAAATCGCAGAGAAGTGGCGCCCGTGTGCTGCTGCTCGGCATGAAGCTGCCGCCGAATTACGGCGAGCCGTACATCGCGCAATTCGCGGCTGTCTATCCGCGCCTCGCGAAGCAATACCGCATCCGGCTGCTGCCGTTCCTGCTGGAAGGCGTCGCAGCGGACCAGTTCCAGGCCGACAACCTGCACCCGGTCGCGGCCGCGCAGCCGCGCATCCTGGACAACGTGATGCGGGAATTGAAACCGCTCCTCCATTGAACATCATGCCAAATCGTCTTGCAAACGAAACCAGCCCCTACCTGCAGCAGCATGCGGACAACCCGGTGGACTGGCATGCCTGGAATCCGGAAACGCTGAAGCTCGCGCGCGCGCTGGACAAGCCGATCCTGCTGTCGATCGGCTATTCGGCCTGCCACTGGTGCCACGTGATGGCGCACGAGTCGTTCGAGGACGCGGAGGTCGCCGCGGTGATGAACGCGCATTTCATCAATATAAAAGTCGACCGCGAGGAGCGTCCCGACCTCGACCAGATCTACCAGACCGCGCATCACCTGCTGACGCAGCGCAACGGCGGCTGGCCGCTGACGATGTTCCTCAGCCCGGACGGCACGCCGTTCTATGGCGGTACTTATTTTCCAAAGCAGGCGCGCTACAACCTGCCCGCCTTTCCCGACCTGCTCAGGCGCGTCGCGCAGGCGTATGCGCAGAACCGTGCCGAACTGGACGAGCAGGGCGAACACCTGATCGATGCGCTGGCCCGCACCGTGCCCCGTGCCGACCGGGAAGCAGCGGTACTCGGCGACGCACCGCTGACATTGGCGGCGCAGCAAAACACCGCGCATTTCGACAGCGTGCACGGCGGCCTGGGCAGCGCGCCGAAGTTCCTGCATCCCGCGGAACTCGATCTGCTGCTGCGCCGCAGCCATGAAACGGGCACGGAACAGACACGGTACGCAGTGCATTTCACGCTGCAGCAGATGGCGCATGGCGGGCTGTACGACCAGCTCGGCGGCGGATTCTGCCGCTACAGCGTGGACGAGCGCTGGGATATCCCGCACTTCGAGAAGATGCTGTACGACAACGGCCTGCTGCTCGGCCTGTACTGCGACGCCTGGCAGGACAGCGGCGATCCGCTGTTTGCGGGCGTCGTCGAGCAGACAACAACCTGGGTGATGCGCGAGATGCAGTCTCCCGATGGCGGCTATTACTCCTCGCTGGATGCCGACTCGGAACACGAGGAGGGCAAGTTTTACGTATGGCAGCGCGACGAAATTCGCGCGCTGCTGGACGCTGAGGAATACGCGGTCGCCGGGCGCCATTACGGCCTGGACCGCGCGCCGAATTTCGAAAACCACGCTTGGAACCTGCGCGTCAGCGCATCGCTTGCGGATATCGCCGCATCGCTGAAGATTCCTGCCGAACGGGCATCCGCATTGCTGGACAGCGCCAGACGAAAATTATGCGCGGCACGCGCGCTGCGTGTCCGCCCGGGGCGCGACGAAAAAATTCTCGCGGCCTGGAACGGCCTGATGATCGCCGGCATGGCCCATGCGGCGCGGATATTCGATCGAAACGACTGGCTGCGTTCTGCACAACAGGCGATCGATTTCGTGCGCACCACACTGTGGCGCGACGGCAAATTATTGGCGACGTACAAAGACGGCAAGGCGCACCTGAACGCCTACCTGGACGACCATGCCTTTCTGTTGAACGCGACACTGGAATTAATGCAAGCAGAATTCCGCAGCACAGATCTGGCCTTTGCGCAACAACTCGGCAACGCGTTGCTGGAACGCTTCGAGGACAAGCAGGACGGCGGTTTCTTCTTCACCAGCCATGACCACGAGGTGCTGATCCAGCGCAACAAGACCGGCACGGACAACGCGACGCCGTCCGGCAACGGCATCGCGGCACAGGCATTGCTGCGCCTGTCCGTGCTGACCGGAAAACCGGAATATGCGGAATCCGCCGAGCGCTGCCTGAAGCTGTTCTTCCCGGCGCTGCTGCAGGATGCGGGCTATCACTGCAGCCTGTGCGCCGCGCTCGCGGAACTTCTGCAGCCGCCTTCATTGCTGGTGTTGCGCGGACCGGCAGGCCAAACCGAAAACTGGCGAAAATTGTTGCGGAATCGTTATCTGCCCGAATTGATCACGATCGCATTGGCGGAAGACATCGCGGATCTTCCCGACGCGCTGGACAAACCGTACAGCCCGCAGGCTGCCGCCTGGCTGTGCCGCGGCACGCAGTGCCTGCCGCCGATCAGCGATCCAGACGTACTGCTGGCCGAACTGGCGTCAGACAAAGGTTAGCGCAAAGTCAGCCCGGCCTGGGCCGAAAACCCGAGCGCGCTCATCACGCCGACACCGAAGCGTTTTGCCAGACGGTCGGCGAAATTTTCCTTGACGGTGTAGTCCACGATATCGCTGGCCTTGATCACGTCGCGGGCCACCGATTCCACCGTGCCGTAACCGTCCGCCAGCCCCATTTCCACGCCGCGCTGGCCGTTCCAGACCAGCCCGCTGAACGTTTCCGGCGTTTCCTTGAGGCGCTTGCCGCGTCCCTTTTTGACCACCGCGATGAACTGCTGGTGGATTTCCTCGACCATCTGTTTCGCGTAGGCCTTCTGCTCCGGATTCAGCGGCGAATAAGGATCGAGGAAGCCCTTGTTGGCGCCGGCCGTGATCAGGCGGCGCTCGACGCCGAGTTTCGCCATCGTGCCGGTGAAACCGAAACCGTCCATCAGCACGCCGATCGAGCCGATCAGGCTGGCCTTGTCCACATAGATCTTGTCCGCAGCCGCCGCGACGTAATAGCCGCCGGAAGCGCAGATGTCGTCGACCACCACGTACAGCGGGATCTTCGGATATTTCGCGCGCAGACGGTAGATCTCGTCGTTGATTTCGCCGGCCTGCACCGGGCTGCCACCGGGGCTGTTGATGCGCAGGATCACGCCCTGGGTATTCTTGTCCTTGAACGCATCCTGCAGGCTGGAAATAATGTTGTCCGCACTGGCCTCGCTGTTCGACGAAATCACGCCCTGCAAATCCACCAGTGCGGTGTGCCTGCCCTTGACCAGATCGACATCGCTCTTGCCGATCCAGCCGAGGAAAATGAACAGCAGCAGGAACATGAATGCCAAAGTCATCGTCTTGAAGAATATTCCCCAGTGCCGCGAGCGGCGCTGCTCCTGCAAAGCCGACAGCGCCAGCTTTTCCAGTACATCGCGTTCCCAGTTGCTGTTTTGGTCAGACATCGCAATTCCTTTATAAATTTGTTAAGCGTTAACCTTGAACCAGGCGCGCAACTCGGCAAAATTCTCCACCAGCGCAACCGGGTTCAATTCCTGCAACTGCTCCGACGGATGTGCGCCATACCCAACCGCCAGCGCATCCACACCCGCATTCAGTGCCATCTGCACATCGTGGGTGGTGTCGCCCACCATCAGGGTGCGCCCGGCACTGACCGCCAATTCGCCCATCAGTTCAAAAAGCATCGCCGGATCCGGTTTGGAAAGGGTCTGGTCCGCGGTGCGCGTCGCGTGGAAAAAGCCTTTCAACGCGGTGGCTTCCAGCGCCCGGTCCAGCCCTGCACGGCTCTTTCCGGTCGCGACGCCGAGCCGGTACCCCGCATCGTGCAATTCCGCTATGGTTTCCCGCGCGCCCTCGAATAGCGGAATCTTTTGGTCCTGGGCGAGAAAATGATGGCGATAGCGTTCCACCAGATGCGGTCGCATCGCGTCGGGCATATCGGGCACCGCATAGCGCAGCGCCTGGTCCAGGCCAAGGCCGATCACGTGGCGCGCAGTTTCGTCGTCGGGAACATTCAGGCCAAGGTCGCGACAGGCGGCCTGTATCGATCCCGCGATCACCGCGGTCGAATCCATCACCGTGCCATCCCAGTCGAACACGATCAAATCGTAACGTTTTGTCATTATTGCCGTGCAAAAAAGAAGGCGCGGATATTACCACTTTCATGATGCCCCCCCAAGCTGTGCCACAATGCCGGGATGAAAATGCCCATACAATCCCAATGGTTGCTGTATTGCCGCGCGGGCTTCGAGCAGGAATGCGCGCAGGAAGCGCTGCGCCAGGCGAAGCAGCAAAAACCCATCGTCGGCGCGGATCAACCCGTGATCGTTGCCGACGGCGCTCATGCGGTCGTCGCGATCAACGAGCAGGTATTGAAATACCGCGATCTGATCTTCGCGCGCCAGTTGATCCGTTTGCACAGCAACATCGCAAGCCTGCCAGAACGCGACCGGCTCACCCCGATACTCGATGCAATCGCCGCGCTGCCGGGCAACTTCGGCACGCTGTGGCTGGAAGTGCCGGATACCAACGACGGCAAGTTGCTGTCCGCGTTTACGCGGCGGTTCCAGCCGCTGCTGGAGCTCGCCTTGCGCGAGCAGGGCCGATTGCTGGACGATCCGTTTACGACCCGCCTGCATGTCTTCTTCCCCGACCGCCATTCCGCGCTGATCGGCTGCAGCGATCCGCGCAACAGCGCCGATGCGATCATGGGCATCGTCCGCCAGTCCATGCCCGCCGAGGCGCCGAGCCGCTCCACGATGAAACTTGCCGAGGCGATCGAGGTGTTCATGGACCGCAGCGAGCAGACCCGGTTGTTGCGCCAGGGCATGCAGGCGGTGGACCTCGGCGCGGCGCCGGGCGGCTGGACCTGGCAACTGGTAAAGCGCGGCATCCGCGTGACCGCGGTGGACAACGGACCGATGAAGGGCGCCGTGGCCGCCCATCCTTTGGTGCAGCACCTGAAGGCGGACGGCTTCAAATATGCGCCGCGCAAGGCGGTGGACTGGCTGGTCTGCGACATGGTGGAAAAACCCTCCCGGGTCGCGAGCCTGGTCGGCACCTGGTTCGCGTCGGGCTGGTGCAAACACGCGATCTTCAACCTGAAGCTGCCGATGAAGCAGCGCCTCGCCGCGCTCGACAGCGCGCTGGGCGGCATACGCAACCAGCTGGACGAAGCGGGCATCAACTACCGCATGATGGCCAAACAGCTGTATCACGACCGCGAGGAGGTAACGGTATACTTGTCGCGCACACGGCATTAGCCTTCCCGGCCCACATTTTCATTTCCGACACTGATGAACCAAACCCATTCGACCCGCGCCGGCCTGATCGCGTCTTTTTTTGCGCTTTGTATCTGGACCGGATTCATCCTGGTCAGCCGCTACGGCGGCAGGGGCATGCTGACCGGATGGGACGTGGCCGCGCTGCGATTCGGCGTCGGCGCATTGATTGCGGTATACTTCCTGCCGCGCGTGACCCTGCCGCCGTTGCATGTGACCCTGCTGTTCTCGCTGTTCGGCGGGGTCGGTTATGCGGTCACCGTGTATGCCGCCTTCCGGATGGCGCCTGCCGCACACGCGGCGGTGCTGCTGCCCGGCTCGCTGCCTTTCAGCACCGCGGTGATCGCGTGGCTTTGGCTGCGTCAGCGGCCGACACCGCCGCAGCAGATTGCGCTGGTCCTGGTGTTCATGGGTATCTCTTTCACCGCTGCCGACACATTTTCACACGGTGCACGCCTGACCGGCCTGCAGCTGTTCGGCGACCTGCTGTATTTCTGCGGATCCGCGATCTGGGCGGTTTTCACGCTGCTGCTGCGGCGCTACCCGGTGACGCCGCTGACCGCAGCGGTCAGCACCACGCTGGGCAGCGCGATCCTGTATCTGCCGGTCTGGTGGCTGTTCCTGCCCAGCACGATATCCCATGCACCGGTTGCCGAAATCGCAATACAGGCGGTCTATCAGGGCATACTGGTGGTGTTCGTCGCGATGCTGCTTTACGCGTTTGCGGTCCGCAGTCTCGGCGCCCAGCCCGTGACCCTGCTGATGGCCATCGTGCCCGGCCTGGCATCGGTTGCCGCGGTTCCCGTTCTGGGCGAGCCGCTTTCCCTGTACACGGTGGCGGGACTGGGCGCGGTCACGATGGGCGCGATACTGGGCGCGCGGATCAGGCAACCCAAACCGGCCTGAGCCGTATTGTTCAGGCAACCGCCTGCATGCCGGGTCAGCTCCGGATGTCGCGCTTGCGCAACTCGTAATAGGCGAGCAGCAGCAACAGGATCGGCGCACCGAAGCCGACCGTGAACGGGGTCAGCCTGGCCAGCAGATCCAGCCAGCTTGCATCCTGGGTAATGCCGCGCCAGATCGTCAGCGCAATCGGGATCAGCGTGAACACGACGATCGGAAACAGAAACCACAATGAACCCTTGCCGCCGGCTTTGGCCAGGCGCGCCGAGAAAAACGATACCAGCGCAACCACGATGGCCGATACCATGCCCCAGACCGTCCCGAAGAAACCGGAAATCAGCGTGCCGATCTGAAAGATCAGCAGCATTGCGATTGCCAGTGCAATGATGTACCTGAGTGTCCTGTCCGACATGATCCCTCCCGATTCAGATGCTTTCTTACTAATGATAGTATGGCCCCGCTGTGTGGAATGTCCAACCGAAATCGAGACCCGGAGCAACACGCATGAATATATTGCTGGAGATGTATCACAAGCTCAAAGATGCGGCCACCGTTCCGTGGTTCTCCATTGCCGACACGCAAATCAACCTGGTCCGGGTGATCGGCCTGCTGTTCATACTGGCCGCGGTCTGGCGTGTCGGCGTGATGATCGAAAAAATCATCGCCCGGCTGGGGCGCGAAAAGAACCAGGCGGTGACGCCGGGCTGGTATGCGCTGAGCCGCATGAGCCGCTACGCGATCTGGATTATCGGTTTGGCGGTCGGACTCAGCTACATCGGATTCGACATGGCCAGTTTCACCGTGATCGGCGGGGCAATCGGCGTCGGTGTCGGATTTGGCCTGCAGAACATCATCAGCAATTTCGTGTCCGGCATCATCATCCTGATCGAAGAGATCGTGAAGGTCGACGATTTCGTGGATCTGCAGTCCGGGGTGATGGGCAGGGTGACCGAGATCAATCTGCGCTATACGCGCGTCACGACATCCGACCTGATCGACATCATCGTGCCCAATTCGGAATTCATCACCGGGCGAGTCGTCAACTGGACCCTCGGAGAGCGGGTGCGGCGCATCCATGTCGCGTTCGGTGTTGCCTACGGCGTTGACAAGGATCTGGTCCGGGAAGCGGGCATCGCTGCCGCAGAGCGCATCACCGGCACCGTGCACGAGCCCGGACGCGAACCCGATGTCTGGCTGGTCGGATTCGGGGACAGCAGCCTGAATTTCGAGCTGGTGGTGTGGGTGGGACCGAGCACGATCACGTCACCGGGAAAAACCCAGGCGGTATTCCTGTGGGCGATCGAGGACGAACTCAGGAAACGCAACATCGAAATTCCGTTCCCGCAACGGGACCTGCACATCCGTTCGGGAACGCTGGCGGTCAGGTTGGACAAGGCCGGCTGAAGCCGCGGGGTTGCCGGAGTTCTGTTCGGGGCACACACGCCTCGGGTCACACACGCCAATGAAGTTTCAGCTGGGAATCGATATCCCTGCGCGGGAAATGCAGCAACTATTTCAGCATAGCGACGTGATGCTTTGGCAACTGACTGCAAATGCGGCATGCCGTATTTGTCCGGACAGATTTCAATTCGATCAAACGGGGAATAAGGACATGAAGAAGATATTTGTCGTTTGCACGACCTTGCTGGGCCTGTGTGCGATCCTTGGACTGACGAGCATGACGGCAATAGCCGCTGAAAAGGCCGGGTTCCGGGGTGCGGGCCAGTTCAGCGTTCCCGTATGGTTCAAGCACTCTTTTCTGGACATGCCCGATGATGTCGCCGAGGCATCTCGGAGCGGCAAACGGCTGTTGATTTATTTCGGGCAGGATGGCTGTCCGTACTGCGCCGAACTGTTCAACACCAATTTCAGCCAGCCGCACATCGTGGATTACACCCGCCGGCACTTCGATGCCATCGATATGAATATCTGGGGAGACCGGGAGGTAACCGATTTTTCCGGCAACAGGCTGACGGAAAAACAACTCGCCGTGAATCTCCGTGTCTGGTTCACGCCCACCCTGCTGCTGATCGACGAAAAGGGCCAAATCGTGTTGCGCATCAACGGTTATTACCCGCCGCACCAGTTTCTCGCCGCGCTGAAGTATGCGGGGGAAAAGCAGGAACGGATAATGACGTTTTCCGAATACTATGCCAGGCTAGCCCCGCCGCCCTCGAACGGCGTACTCAATCCGGAACCCTTCTTTTCCAAACCGACCCGCAAGCTGGACAGAATCGCCTCCGCCAAACCGCTGGCGGTATTTTTCGAACAGAAGGATTGTGCCGGTTGCGACCGGATGCACCGCAACATTCTGCACGACCCCGGGACGCTGAGGCTGATCCGGAATTTCGACGTGATCCAGCTGGATCGCTGGGCACGCACACCGGTGGTCACCCCGGATGGACGCCTAACCACGGCCCGCGATTGGGCGAACGAACTCGGGATCGCATACGTGCCCAGCGCGGTTGTGTTCGATGCCGGAAAAGAGGTGATCCGGATCGAGGCCTTCCTGAAAAGCTTTCATTTCCAGTTGGTTCTGGACTATGTCTCTTCGGGAGCCTACAAAGAACAACCCAACCTGCAGCGTTTCATCCGCGCGCGCGCTGACGCGCTGCGCGAACGGGGCGTGGCCGTGGATATCTGGAAGTGATCGATACAAAGCGGTTGGAGTTTGTCATCCGGGGCCGGCGGTTGCCTTTCCACGTCCGGCTCGGTCAGTTTTGAACTTGCCCATCAGGCCGAAGCGTATCCAGCTTCGCGATAAACCGTTCCAGTTCCTGCGGCAGCGGCGCGACCAGCCGCATCGGATCGCCGGTCAGCGGGTGCGCGAACTCAAGACTACAGGCATGAAGAAACATGCGCTTCAATCCCTGCTTCATCAACATCTTGTTGCATGAAAAATCGCCGTACTTCGAGTCCCCCGCTATCGGAAAACCCAGATGGCTAAGATGCACGCGGATCTGGTGGGTACGCCCGGTCTTGAGTTGCGCCTCCAACAATGAGAATGCCGGTAAGCTATTTCGCGGTGCCCAATTCTGCTGCAAGGCAAAGATGGTATGCGAGGCTTGTCCGCCCTCCCTGACGATCACGCGCTTCTCTCCCTGGGGGGTGTCAAATTTGTGCAGGGGCAGCCTGACATGCTGTTTGACGTTATTCCATTGACCCAGCACCAGCACCAAATAGTGCTTCTCGCTGCTGCCTACGCGCATGCTCTCGTGCATTGCGGTGAGCGCCGAACGCTTCTTGGCCAGCAGCAGCACCCCGGAAGTTTCTCGATCAAGGCGGTGCACCAGCTCAAGAAATTTTGCCTGCGGGCGGGCGTGGCGCATCTGCTCGATCACCCCGAAGCTGACCCCGCTGCCGCCGTGCACCGCGACACCGGACGGCTTGTTCACCGCCAGCAGCGCATCGTCCTCGTAAATGATAGGAAACTCGACTGCCGGGATGTGCGTTTGCCCGACCTCGTGTTTTTCCGCCACGCGGATCGGCGGGATGCGCAGCAGATCGCCCAGCTTCAGCCGGTAGGTCTGGTCGATGCGCTTTCGATTGACCCGCACTTCCCCGCGCAGAATGCGGTAGACATGGCTTTTCGGCACGCCTTTCAGATGCTTGAACAGGAAGTTGTCGATGCGCTGGGACTCGCCGCTTTCGTCGATAGTCAGAAAAGTAACAGAATCTTTGCTTAAACCATTCATTATGCTTATACTTCACCGCTCGCGCGTTTTGGATTGGGTAAGTTTAGGGATATAACTTTTATCCTTCGCCATGGAAACTGGCCGCCAAAGATGATTTGGCACAAGCGACGGTGTATACACCGCCACCCTTCCAGCCGCAGCCCGGTTAATATCACTCACCGGTACCAGCAGTGATAGTAATTGATTTACGCGCTCAAAGCACTTGTATAGATTTTCCGTGACGCAGCCAATATTGCTGCCTCACCACAAAGGAACTTTAGACACAGTTGGCGTTGCGGATGCAGTATTCCGCAGCCACTGATACAGAAGTCCCAGAGAACAAATTTTTAAGACCTGTTACCGAATAGAGAATTAATTTGACCGACCGTTTGCACAGTTCAGGAATTTTTGCACGATTGCTCCTCTCTAACGCCTAACCGCGTGTAGCCTGGTCTCGCCCGTGTCAGAGCGCGGGAGAAAATATAATGAAACGCATGTTATTCAATGCGACGCAGCCGGAAGAGCTACGTGTCGCCATTGTCGACGGTCAGAAACTCATCGACCTCGACATTGAAACCGCCGGCAAGGAACAACGCAAGAGCAATATCTACAAAGCCGTCATCACCCGCCTCGAACCCAGCCTCGAAGCCTGCTTCGTCGAATACGGCGGCTCCCGCCACGGTTTTCTGCCATTCAAGGAAGTCGCTCCCCAGTACTACCAATCCGGCAGCGGCAACCGCCCCTCGATCAAGGAAGCCCTGCGCGAAGGCCAGGAATTGCTGGTCCAGGTGGAAAAGGACGAGCGCGGCAACAAGGGCGCCGCGCTGACCACCTACATCAGCCTGGCCGGCCGCTACATCGTGCTGATGCCGAACAACCCGAGCGGCGGCGGCGTATCGCGCCGCATCGAGGGCGAGGAACGCGACGAGTTGCGCCAGGTGCTGTCGCAGGTCGATGTGCCGCAGGGCATGAGCATCATCGCGCGCACCGCCGGCATCGGCCGCAACGAGGAAGAACTGCAATGGGACCTCGATTACCTCAAGCAATTGTGGGATGCGATCGAAAGCGCGGCCGAATCTGAAAAAGCACCGTCGCTGATCTACCTGGAAAGCAGTCTGGTGGTGCGCGCGATCCGCGACTACTTCAACCCCGAGATCAGCGAGATCCTGATCGACACCGAAGAGGTCTACCAGCAGGCGCTGGCGTTCATGAGCACGGTGATGCCTGGCAACGTGAACCGCATCAAGCGCTACGTCGACGACGTGCCGCTGTTCTCGCGCTTCCAGATCGAGCACCAGATCGAATCCGCGCATGCCCGCGAGGTGCGTTTGCCTTCCGGCGGCGTGATCGTGATCGACCATACCGAAGCGCTGACCGCGATCGACATCAACTCGGCGCGCGCGACCAAGGGTTCCGACATCGAAGCCACCGCGTTCCACACCAACCTCGAGGCGGCGGAAGAAATCGCTCGCCAGCTGCGCCTGCGCGACCTGGGGGGGCTGATCGTGATCGACTTCATCGACATGGAAAGCAACCGCAACCAGCGCGAAGTCGAAGACCGCCTGCGCGACTCGCTGCGTTACGACCGCGCGCGCGTGCAGACCGCCAAGATCTCGCGCTTCGGCCTGCTCGAGCTGTCGCGCCAGCGCCTCGCGCCCAGCCTCGGCGAAGGCAACTACATGCCCTGCCCGCGCTGCAGCGGCATCGGCCACATCCGCGGCATCGAATCTTCCGCTTTGCATATCCTGCGCATCATCCAGGAGGAGGCGATGAAGGAAAGCAGCGCGGCGATACATGTGCAGGTGCCTGTCGATGTCGCGACCTTCCTGCTGAACGAGAAGCGCGCCGACATTTTCCGCATCGAATCGCGGCTGAAGGTCGGCATCACGCTGATCCCCAACCCGCATCTGGAAACGCCCAATTACAGCATCAACCGTCTGCGCCAGGACGACATGACCAGCGAAATATTGCAGGCCAGCTATAAACTGGTGGAGAAGCCGGCCGAGGAAAAACCGCTGGGCGCAACTCAGGAACAGCAAAAAGCCATTCGCGCCCAGGCTGTGGTGCAGGGTGTCACACCGATCAAGGCAGCACCGGTGCAGCAACAGGCAGCACAGCCATCGATGCTCGGCAGGTTCTTTGCCTGGTTCAAGTCGTTCGGCGAGGAAGAACAACTGCAGACCAGGCCTGCAACGCCGGGCAAGCCGCGC
>JBAUQH010000204.1:0-3634 GCA_049580605.1 Gallionella sp.
CATTCATTAGGAGATCACAATCATGAATGCAAACCAAAAAGCGGCTGTAACTGATGTCTCACAACAAAAAGTGAGCGAGCTGCAATCAGAATTGAATGTTATCGAAAAGAAAGTAAACAATAACCAATCGCTGTCGGAGGATGATATCAAATTTGTCAGCCAACTTGGCTGGATCAGCGCCGCAGCCGTGTTAGTAACCAGTTTAGCTGCCGGCGTTTAGTGCGCAATGTCAATCCCAATGCGGTTTCATTATCGCAGTGATGAAGGTGGAAATGACATGAGCATTTCCGATTTCATTAATATTAGCAGGAGGTCACTATCATGAAATTGAAATCACCCCGAAAACTTGACAGAGCGGAAGAAAAATATATCAGCACGCTCGGCTGGCCTGCTGGCTGGCTGGCTGCCATGTCGGTGGCAATAACCGCTATTTCGGTTAGTTGCGTGTCATAAACAACCGGGCCATCGGCAACCTTTCTGGCTTGGCATAAAAGCAGCAACCAAATATTAAGCAATGACAAGGGGCGGGCGACCGCCCCTTATTTTTGCACTTAATGTTACTGAAGCCCAGTTTTGTGTTGTTTGCTGCAATCGCGACTGTCCGGTATCAGGTAGCGAATTTAGTTGACCACATGTCTCTATCCGGGTCGGCAAGAGACGGTTCATCTGTCTAATGCCGCCGATTGAAAGTCTGTTCCAGTCGAAATGCGGCATTTCACAAGTCCGGATTTATTTAACCACGACGTGTATTCAGCGGTAACAGCAAATCTCATATCCGGCGTGCGTACCGCCCCTACCCGCATCCATAGCCCCGCCCAGGCTCTATGCTACAATTCCAACATTCATTTTTATCCCTGAATTTACTAAGGAAGGCGCTGCGTAATGAGTTTGAACAAAGTCCCGTCCGGACAGAACCTCCCCGACGATTTCAACGTCATCATCGAGATCCCGCAGCACGGCGAACCGGTCAAATACGAAGTAGACAAGGATTCCGGCGCAATCTTTGTGGACCGCTTCATGAACACCGCGATGCACTATCCCTGCAATTACGGCTACATCCCGCACACCCTGTCAGACGACGGCGATCCGGTCGATGTGCTGGTCATCACCCCGGTCCCGCTGAACAGCGGCGTGGTGGTGCGCTGCCGCCCGCTCGCGGTGCTGAAGATGGAAGACGAGTCCGGCCAGGATGCGAAGGTGCTGGCTGTTCCGGTCGACAAGCTGTCGACCCTGTATCGCGGGTTGAAAGATTATTCGGAACTGCCTCCCATCGTGCTGAAGCAGATCGAGCATTTCTTCGCGCACTACAAGGACCTGGAGCCGAACAAATGGGTCAAGATCGGCGGCTGGGAAGGCATCGATGCAGCCCGCAAAGAGATCATGCTGGGCGTAGAGAACTTCCAGCTATCCCCCGACAAGCCGCAATTCTGAACTCCAGACTAGCCACAATCTGAAATTAAGTGAAAATCGAATGAGCGCGCAAATCATCGACGGAAAAGCCATTGCCCAGCAGGTTCGTGCCGAGTGGAAAATACGCGCCGATGCATTGAAGGCGCGCGGCATCACGCCGGGACTGGCGGTCATCATCGTCGGCGAGGATCCCGCCTCCAGAGTATATGTCGCGAACAAGGTGAAGGCTTGTGCCGAACTCGGCCTGCACTCCGAGCACATTGCGCTGCCGGCCGATGCACCCGAATCCGAACTGCTGGACAGGATCGCAGCGCTCAACAACGATCCGAAGATACACGGCATCCTGGTGCAACTGCCGGTGCCGAAACACATCGACAGCAGCAAAGTGCTGGAAGCGATCGACCCCGCCAAGGATGTGGACGGCTTTCATCCGATCAACGTCGGCGCGCTGGTCACCGGCAACATGCGCTATGCGCCCTGCACGCCCTACGGGGCGATGAAACTGCTGGAAAAATGCGGCGTGTCGATCGAAGGCAAGCACGCGGTGGTGGTCGGGCGCAGCAACATCGTCGGCAAACCGATGGCGCTGCTGCTGCTGCAGGCGAATGCGACCGTCACGATCTGCACATCGAAGACTGTTGATCTGGCCAAGTTCACCCGCGATGCAGATATCCTGGTTGTCGCGACCGGCAGGGCCAAGATGATCACCGGCGACATGATCAAGCCGGGCGCCGCGGTGATAGACGTCGGCATCAACCGGATGGAAAACGGCAAGCTGTGCGGCGACGTCGATTTCGATAGCGCAAAAGAGGTTGCAGGCTGGATCACCCCGGTCCCGGGCGGCGTCGGCCCGATGACCATCACCATGCTGGTCGCGAACACGGTGCAGTCGGCCGAACGTATGCAAGGTTGAGGCAAATGAAAACCGCGTTGCGCATCGTCGCTGCATTGCTGATTGCTTTACTGGCCTTGCTGGCAGCCAATGCACAGGCCGGCGACCTGAGCATGGCCGAACGGGAGGATGTCCAGATTGTCTCCTGGTCGGTCGAGTTCATTGCGATCTTCATCGCGCTGGCAATCGCGGTATTTGTCTGGCGCCTGAGCAAGCGCGATCGCAAAAAAAGAGACGAACAGCATCAGGACACAAAGCCGGACTAACCAAAGCAGGAGGCAATCAGCCCTTGCGTTTTTCCAGCTCTTCCCAGCGCCCCATCGCTTCCAGCAGTTCCGCCTCGATCTCGTCGTTGCGTCCCTGCAGTTTCCTGGCGCGCTGCACGTCGTCGCGATAGATCGTGCCATCGGCCAGTTGCGCGGCGATGTCGCCCTGCTCGCGCTCCAGCACCTCGATACGCCTGGTCAGTTCTTCCAGTTCGCGCGCCTCCTTGAAGCCCAGCTTGCTCGTCGGTTTGGTTTTTTCGGGCGGCGCTGCTGCCGCGCGCGGCGGCGTTGAGGCAGCGGGTCTGGCCGAGGTACCCGTTTTGGCTGACAGACTTGCAGCCTGGAATTTCTTCACCCGCACCCAGTCCTCGTAGCCGCCCACATATTCGATCAGCTTGCCATTGCCCTCGAACGCGATCACCTGGGTGACCACGTTGTCGAGGAAGGCACGGTCGTGGCTGACCAGAAACAGGGTGCCGTCGTAGTTCGCGAGCAGTTCCTCGAGCAATTCCAGCGTCTCGATATCGAGGTCGTTGGTCGGCTCGTCGAGCACCAGCACGTTGGCCGGCTGGGTGAACAACCGCGCCAGCAACAGGCGGTTGCGCTCGCCGCCGGAGCAGCTCTTGACCGGAGATCGTGCGCGCTCCGGCGGAAACAGGAAATCGCCAAGGTAGCTGATGACGTGCTTTTTCTGTCCGGCGATCTCGACGAAATCCGAACCCTGGCTGATCGTGTCGGCCAGCGTCGCATCGTCGTCAAGCTGGGCGCGCAGCTGGTCGAAATAGGCCACCGAGATTTTCGTGCCGAGTTTCACCTGGCCGCTGTCCGGCTGCAATTCGCCGAGGATGATCTTGAGCAGCGTGCTCTTGCCGCATCCGTTCGGCCCGAGCAGCCCGACCTTGTCGCCGCGCTGGATGCGGCAGGAAAAATCATCGATGATGTTTCGGCCGCCGTACGCTTTGCCGACACGCTCCAGCTCCGCAACCAGTTTCCCGGAACGCTCGCCGGTATCCACGTTCATCTCGACCTTGCCGACTTTCTCGCGGCGCGCGGCGCGCTCGCGGCG
>JBAUQH010000205.1:0-2571 GCA_049580605.1 Gallionella sp.
GAATTTTCGGCTTATCCATGGCGTCAGCTTACTCGCCCTGTATCGTCACGACCAGCCGGCGGCGGCCGCCGCGGTTGCGGTGTTCGCACAGGTAGATACCCTGCCAGGTTCCCAGCCGGGTCTGTCCGTCGGCGACCGGAATGTTCAGGCTGCTGCCGAGGATGCTGGATTTCGGGTGCGCGGGCAGGTCGTCGGGGCCTTCGTCACGGTGCAGGTAGCCGGTATCATCCTCGGGTACCGCGCGGCTGAAATAGCGCTCGAAGTCCTCACGCACCGTCGGGTCGGCATTTTCGTTGACGGTCAATGACGCGGAAGTATGCGTGATGAAGATGTTCATCATGCCTATCCTGAAATTGCGCAGCTCGGGCAGTTCACGCAGCAGTTCCCCGGTGATCAGGTGAAAGCCGCGATCCCGGGCTTCGAGTTGTATTTCCTTTTGTATCCACATGTCGATGCATTCATTCAGCCGCCAGGCCGGCGCGTTGCTAATGCCGGTCCTCGCGTTCCTTTTCCGGCTGGCGGGGCTGGCGGCGCTGTTGCTTCTGTTGCTGCTGGAAATACTGCTGCGCCACCGGTTCGCGCGGCTGATAGCGGTATTTTTTCGATACGATCGAATGTTGCACCTCGGGCACGCGCGGGTAGCTGTCCCCGGTAAAACTGCGCTGGTATTTCGGCAACGGCGCGGGGTGCGGGGTGGCGCGGCGATCCCAATTATCCCAACCGCTGTGGCTGTGTTCCCAGTCCCGGCCCCAGCGTTCGCCCCAGTGCGGCGGTGCGTCGGCATGCCAGCCGCGGAAATACGCCGGAGGCCTGCGGTAGAAGCGCACCGGGATGCGCAGCACGTACACCGGCACATACTCGCGGGCCACCATTTGCCACGGCCCGTTGTACCAGCTGCTCACATACCAGTCGTCGCCATAGAACACCCAGTACAGGCCATCGTAAAAGAAGAAATTGGAATCCACATAGGGATCGTAATAGACGGGGTATCCCGGCACCCGCGCCAGCCTCGGGTAGGCCGGCATGTTGATACCGATGCTGACGCCGGGAACGCTGATTCCGATCCCGATGCTGACATCGGCATGTGCCGCGCTTACCGGAAAAAGCAGCACGGATAACACGATTAGCAGATTGCGCATTTTCTGTTCTCCTCTCGGCTAAACGGCCATCGCAGTGATGGTCACCTGAACAGGTTACTTATCCCCGACATGCATGGCAAGGGAAAGTTTCGCCGTCGAATTGCGATACCGGCGCATGTTTGAAGCAGTGTGGCCGGTTGTACCGCCGGCCGATTTTCGGGACGGCGGGCCAGTGTGCGAACCGCTGCGGCGCGCGATCTCGGGTCGGAAAAATCATCGGCGCAACATTGAATCGTGCTGCGTTTTGAACCTGCGCCGGTTTTTCCCGACTGTTCCAGTCCGGTCACGCCACGGGTAGTCCGTTCTGCATCCAGCCCATCATTCCGCCGCGCAGGTTGTAGACGTCCGAGAACCCGTACTGCTGGAGGAACATGCAGGCCTGTGCAGACCGCGCACCGCTGCGGCAGATGAAGACCAGCTTTTCCGCGGGGGAAAGCTCATGGATTCTTTCCGGCAGCGTATGCAGCGGCAGGGCTACCGCTTTGGGTACGGTACCCGTTGCGATTTCCTGCAGCTGGCGCACATCGATCACGCGCAGTTTATGGTTGCTGTCGCTCACCCATTGGGCGAGTTCGGGAGCTTCTATTTCCTTGATGCTGTTTGCGTACATATTCGTCGTTCCTGATCTGGTTAAAATTTAATATTAGAAAATCCTAATATACAGGAAAACCCCATATAGTCAACGATGTCCATGATGTAATCAGGGTGATGCCGGAGTGATCCGCAACCGGGCTGGATCGCGGCAACAATCGATGGAATCGGGAGCGGGCGTTTCAGGGCAGGTTAACCGGGCATCCCGTCTGCACGCGGTTTGACCAGGACCGGGGCATACACCCAGACCAGCAGTGCAAAGGCGAACAGCCAGGCCGCCTGCGCGATGCCGATCCACAGCATGTATTGCAGCGGCGCGAACATCGGCAATATCACCCGGGCAACGAAAGTCACGGCCAGCAAGATGAACGCGGGGGCCAGCAACCGCGAGTGCTGCTGGCCCCCGCTTCCATATTGCAGGCTGCGGCCGGTGTGGCCGAGCGAGATGCGCGCCATCATGCCGGCCGTCATCAGCGCGATGCCGCCGACGGCGAACGCATGAAGGTCCAGAAACGGCATCAGGAACACGAATGGCGTGAGCGCCTTGATCAGGAAGCCGAATGTGGCGCCGCCATAGCCGAGGTATAACACCCACAGCAGCGGCTTTTTCCATATCCCCCGGGTATGCCACCCGGCCAGCCGCACCGTGTGCGCCACGAACAGCAGGCCGGCGAGTGAAGCTGTGACTGCTGCATTCTTCCAGATCACATCGGAAAACCAGAACAGCACGAACACATAAATGATGGAGCGATCCAGCCACAGCCGATTCTTCAGTTTCACCGGATAGCCGACCCCCCGTTCGATGAAGAACGGCATCACGCGCCGCGCCATGCTGAACACC
>JBAUQH010000206.1:0-3694 GCA_049580605.1 Gallionella sp.
GCGCGATCTCGAACACCGACGGAAAACCCAGCAGCGCCTCGCCGCGCGCGCCGGTTGCGCCGTGGCGCATCGCCATCAGTTGTCCGTGCGCAGGTGTCGATGCGTTTGCAACGGCGACCGCGCGCAAATCGCGGCTCCACTTTTCGGTGACGACCGCGCGAAGATTGTCGTCGGATAGTTCGATATCGCGCATAACCGCGTATCCCGCGGATGCCGCGAGAAGACCGAGCGTGAAGATCGCGCCGCGGTGCGTGTTGACGCCGCGCGTGGCGTTTAGCATGCGCGATTCGGCAGCAAGGCCGAGCTGCTGCAGCGCATTGAATTCCGCATCGCGCATTCCTGCTGCGGCAATTGCAACAAAGTAGCCGCGCAACGAGAACAGGCTGCGCACGAAGGTCGCGGCATCCATGTCGCGATGCGCTCCATTGTCACGAAAGCTGACCAGGCCAGGCTTCGGGTACAGCGCCAGTTCCCGGTACAGGCTGCGCACCGCCAAACGCGCGATGCGATGTGCATTCCGCTGTATCTCGGCGTCAGCGGAAGATATTGCTCTGCGATTGGGCATTATCATGCCAGCAGGCCCTGCAGATCAGCAGCTTCAACCAGTTCCGCACTGCCGACACGTTTCACCAGCACACGCCGGTCGCTGCCGGATTCCAGCCTCGCCCATTCGCGCCAGGACACCGCACTGCCTTCGCCGAACAGCACCTCGCCGTCGGCACGCAAACCGCTTTCCTGTTCCCAGCGCGCCAGCAGCGCGATGCCTTGCTGCAACCGCGTGTGGGAGTGTGCATGCCAGAGCAGGTCGATGTCCGATTGCGGGGTCAGGTAGGGCAAACCGCTCAGCGCCTGCCAGGCCAGCGAACCGAATACACGCAGTTCGATATCGATGTCCCTTGCCGCCGCATCCAGTTCGGTTAATGCGGGCCGCCATCGGACTGGCGCATGGGTCAGCGCATCGCCGAGCAGTAATGGTGGTGTGCAACGAACGATGTCATGCTCGGACACGCTGAGCGCAATGCGTCGCCTGCCCTGCGCGGGCGTCAGTGCCAAACCCACAGCGATCATGTCCGATAGTGTATTTTTACTAGGCTGTCGTGCAACCACCAGCGGCCTGTCCGCTGCCAGCCATGCTGCAACTTGCGCATACAATTCTGAATCACTGACTCGTGCAGCCACAACTGCGCGTTGTTCAGGCCGTATCCATACCAGAGCATGACGGCACAAATTCATATTTCAGGCACTGGCCAACACGCGCTGTACGACCGGTTCAGCCAGATTGCGTCCGCCCCGTTCCAGTCCGAGGGCGCGGCGATGATCGCTCGCATCGGCATATTCCAGTGCATTGACCAGGCAGGCAGGCAGATCACCCTCCCACAATTCATCCAGGCCGCCCATCTTCAAATAATTGCTTGCGCCCGGCGCGAACACCGGGGAAGACTTGCTGAGCTGCGTCAGCCGTTCTTCGCTGATGCGCGTCACCCTCGCCATGGCCGGCAGGCCCATCACCCGGATCTCGGCCTCGGGCAGCGCGGCGCACAGATCCGCCATCATGCCGTTGGCGAGGAATCCGCCGGAAAGCGCCTGTTCATATACCAGGCTGATAATCCTGTGGCCGCGCCGGCGCGCCATCTCGACGCACTTGGCCAGGTGTGCCATGTAGCCGTTCAGCCCGAGCATCTCGTCGCGATGGCGCAGGCGCTGCCCGCTGGTGTCGACCAGGAACACGATCGGCCGCCCGGGAAAATTGCGCATTACTTCAAGCACCGCTGCCGCCATCGACAGTGCGAGCTCGACGCCGACTTCGGCATGATCGGTGGTGCCGATCACCGCGACGGTTTGATTTCCGCAACGGCCCTCGCCCGACAGCAGGTCACCGTCCTGCTTGACGTCACGGCCCGCCGGGAAAAGTTGCTCGATGACTTTTTTCCATTCCATATCAAGTCACCTTTGCAGTTTGTTTGGTCCTGCGTCCCTGCGCAGCGGCCATGAATTCGTCGTTTTCCATCATTGCAATCGCGTCCGGGTCGGGCCAGCCCATCTTGCGCCAGATGTCGCGGCTGTCCTTGCAGTCGCCGAATCGCTGCAGCCGGTCGCCCAGCAGCTGGTGTTCCCGTTCCAGTGCCTGCAGCGACCAGTCGTCGCTGTTGTTCATACTAGTCGTGATCGCCTGACGGAATGCTGCCATGCTGTCCGGCACGATCTGATCGCACTCGCCGAGCAGATAGCGTTGCTTGCCGCCGACAGTGCGCCATACCAGCGCGCGGTCGCGCGCATCGTATTCCTCGACGCCACGCGCGGTCTCGATCACTTCCGGGCCGGACAGGCCGAGCCTGCCCTCCTCGCTGATGATGAGGGTGCTCGCGCAGCGCGCGGCGATGCCCATTCCGCCGAAACAGCCGTATTGCCCGCCGATTACTGCAATAACCGGCACACCCGCGGCTCGCGCGGACAGGATCGCGCGCATCACTTCCGACACCGCGATCAGCCCGGCATTGGCTTCCTGAAGACGAACCCCGCCGGTCTCGAGCAGCAGCAGCACCGCCGCCGGATGGTCGCATACCGCGCGTTCCAGCATGCCGACAATCTTCGCGCCATGCACTTCGCCCACCGCCCCGCCCATGAAGCCGCCTTCCTGCGCGGCGATGAAAACCGCTTTGCCCTCGATGCTGCCGTGCCCGATGACCACGCCGTCGTCGAACGCGGCCGGCTGATCCAGCGTCGCCAGATGCGGACTGGTCACCCGGTCGGCGGCCGGCAGCCACTCATGGAAACGACCCTCGTCCAGCAGGCCTGCGATCCGTGCGCGCGCAGTGCTCTCGTAATAGCTGCGATTCATTGCTGGTCTCTCATTGGCCTTTGCCTTTCGCGGTGTAAGTTTCGATCGCCTGGTCGAGGCGCAGGCTGACGATGGCCGGGGTCGCGCCCGCATCGTTCACCGAGATGCGGATGTCGCCGGCATGATGCCGCGCGAAAAAATCCCTCATGACCGCCTGCCAGATATTCCCGAAACCGCGCGCCGCAGTCGACACCTCGATCTCGCATGCGCCACCGAGCCTGGCCGGTTCAACCAGCACCTCGAGATTGCCAGAGCCGAGCACGCCGACGATGGCAGTCGCCCCTTTGGTCGGCTTGCCGCCGTCAAATCGAAATTTGAGATTTTCCATCAGTCTGCCCTCGCCTGTTCCTGAACCTACACCTTTGCGGCCGGATACGACTCGACGTAACGCTCCCCGCCGGCTCCGTAGTACGTTACGTTTCGCGCAACAAAATCCACATCGTAGCTTACAACGCCCGCCTTCCAGGCTGCCATCAAGAATTCCGGGAAGGTACTTTCGCCAGCCTGGTCGGCCCGCAGCGCAGCGATCAGGGCTTCGCGATCGAACCGCGGTACGTCTACCATGCCAACGACAAGGGGCGTCCCCTGCATCATGACCGGACCCGCTTCGGTCAGGTACAGGCTTTGGCAAGCCGGCAGGAACCAGCGGTTGCGCGTTACTCCCGCCTGGCGCAGCGTCTCGGCGAGATACGGGAAGCCGCCGACCTTGGGACGCCCTGCCATCGCCCGTTGCTGGGCTGATTTGAGATTTTCAATTGAATTGCTCACAGCAGTCGCCTCTCCAGCATCCATTATGAACCCGGCACATTACCAGTTCCTGAAGCGCACCGGCGGCCGGTACAGCCCGCCCGATGC
>JBAUQH010000207.1:0-5907 GCA_049580605.1 Gallionella sp.
TGCCCAACCTCAGGCCGCCGGTCACCACCACCGAGCAGGCGCAGGCCTACCGCGCGCGCATACTCGCGGCTTTGCCCGCCGGCGCGCAATTCGATCCGCTGATGACGTTGTACCTAACCGACAACACCGGCGCCGAAGAAATAAAAAAAGCCAGGGCCAGCGGTTATATCCACGCGGTGAAACTGTACCCGGCGGGGGCGACCACCAACTCCGATGCGGGGGTGACCGACCTGCGCAATACTTATCCCGCGCTGGATGAGATGCAGCGCTGCGGCATGCCGTTGCTGGTGCACGGCGAGGTCACCGACCCGGCAGTGGACGTATTCGACCGCGAGGCGGTGTTCATCGAGCGCGTGCTGCAGCCGCTGCTGAAAGACCTGCCCGGGTTGCGCGTGGTGTTCGAGCACATCACCACGCGGGACGCCGCCCAGTTCGTCGCCAGCGCGCCGGACAACATTGCCGCAACCCTCACCGCACACCATCTGCTGTACAACCGCAACGCGATGTTAAGGGGCGGCATCCGCCCGCATTACTTCTGCCTGCCGGTGCTCAAGCGCGAGACGCATCGCGAGGCGTTGGTGCAGGCAGCCACCGGCGGCAGCAAGAAATTCTTCCTCGGCACCGACAGCGCGCCGCACGCGCAGCACACCAAGGAAAACGACTGCGGCTGCGCCGGCTGCTATACCGCCCACGCGGCGATCGAAATGTATGCCGAAGTGTTCGAGCAGGCCGGCGCGCTGGACAGGCTGGAAGCGTTCGCGAGTTTTCATGGCGCGGATTTCTACGGGCTGCCGCGCAATTCGCGGCAAATCACGCTGCGCCGGGAAGCATGGCAGGTGCCCGCATCGGTGGCTTTCGGCGAACACCGCCTGGTGCCGCTGCGGGCGGGCGAAACCATCAATTGGAAATTGGCGGGGTAAACAAGATGCCGGTCTCGACTTTTCTGGGTACGGTACCTGCTCTCGGCGAGCGGGTGTTCCTTCATTCCTCCTGCCAGGTCATCGGCGACGTGATGCTGGGTGACGACTGCTCGGTCTGGTGCAACACCGTGCTGCGCGGCGACGTGAACCGCATCGTGGTCGGGCGAGGCAGCAACGTGCAAGACCTGACCATGGGACATGTTTCGCACAGGACGCCGGAACAACCCGAAGGTTCGCCGCTGATCATCGGCGATTACGTGACGGTCGGCCACGCGGTGATCCTGCACGGCTGCACCATCGGCAACGAGTGCCTGGTCGGGATGGGGTCGATCATCCTCGACGACGCAGTGCTGCCCGACCGCGTGATGATAGGCGCCGGCAGCCTGGTCTCGCCCGGCAAGGTGCTGGAGAGCGGAATGCTGTACCTGGGCCGTCCCGCGAAGGCGGTGCGCCCGCTGACGGAAGACGAGATCGCCTTCCTGAGGTATTCCGCCGAACATTACATCGCGCTTAAGGATAATTACCTGAAGCAGGCAAAGGAATAACCGGGCAACATTTGCATATGACGGCCATCAACCCGCGGCGGGAAATCGATCGTGCCAAGCTGAATCTGGAAACTTCGCAGATCGCATGGAGGGAATTGCAACGCTATTTCGCCGGCGGAGTGGCACTGGCCGTTGACGGCGATCTGGACCTGGTCGAAGTCGCGTATCAGATATCCGCGGACAATGCGGCCCTGATCCGGGAATGGATGGAAGCGGGCAGATTCGGCAAGGTCAGCGACGCGCAGGCGGCAGTCTGGTACCGGGAGGATGCGGTGCTGTGGGCAGTCGTGGTCAGCCCTTGGGTGCTGGTGCAGCAGGCTGTTAAACAGGAGCGGCAATGATATCCGGGCACAGCTGGTTCTACTGGGCAATCCTGTCCGCGGTGTTTGCCGCAATGACGGCGATCTTCGCCAAGATCGGACTGGAAGGAATCAATTCGGATTTTGCGACGCTGATCCGCACCTTCGTGATCATTCTGGTCCTGGCCGGGTTCGTATATTACACCGGCAAGTGGAGCGATCCGTTTGCGATCAATCCGAAAACCTGGCTGTTCCTGACCCTGTCCGGGCTGGCCACCGGCGCCTCCTGGGTCTGCTACTTTCGCGCGCTGCAGCTGGGCGATGCTTCCAAGGTCGCACCGGTGGACAAGTTCAGCCTGGTGCTGGTTGCGATATTCGCGGTGATCTTCCTGGGCGAGCGTCCCAGCATACGGGACTGGCTGGGGATACTGATGGTCACGGCAGGAGTCGTGATCCTGAGTTTAAGAAGATAGTCACGATGTGGAATTTGAGGATTGAGAAGCGCAAATAATCATGCCGAAACGCTGTCCCAAAATCATACTTGAAGGCACGCGCCTCACCTATAAGACCGAGATCGCCTTCGCACTCAACGAACATCCGCGTATTGTCGGCCCGCGCAAATATCGCTATCACTCGCCACTGGTTTCTGCTGAATGGTGCGCTTTCACCAATTTCCCCTGGGGGCGCGGCTTGATCAACTTTGAGCCTCAGGAAGAAGATTTAGCCATGGAAACCTACCGGGCCTGGGTGCGGTTGTTTGAGTTGCAGCGATATTATTCGTGGATCATTGATCGATTTCACATATCTACCCAGGCGTATCAATGGCGAAAATACGGGAAACATTACGACTTCAAGTGGCTTGAAGACAGATTGCTTCCACTGGGATTTCGCCTGGTCTTTTGCACAAGAATGCCGGAATCATTCGAGGCCGCCAGAACCGAACGGCTTAAAGTTTCCGGCAATCCGTCCCAGTATGACAACCTGCAAATATTTCTGGACGAGCAGGAAACCATGCGCAAGCTGGTTGGCGCATCCACTCTTCCCAGCTTCACGCTGGACATTTCCGACAACAATATCCCAAATGCAACCGAGAAAATTGCGGACTGGCTGGAGCAAACGGGCGGCATTTATATGTGATACGCGACTGGTCAGGATTATGAACGGAAATCTGGCGTGTTGTGCATATCGAATTGCGCGTTGAACAGCAGCTCGCGCAGCTTCGGCACTTCTTCGGCGCAAACTGATTTGGCTGTCCTGTTGCCGAATCCGGCAGACTCAAACATGAACCACTCTCTACAATAGATCCGGCGTAATGACCAGCCGCAGGGTAACCTGAGCGGATCCCTCACGCTGGCTGAACCACCAGACTGCGCCCTTCTTGATGCTCAAAGCCGCATCCGCACTGCCGAGCAATTGTGCCGCGACTTCCCCCAGCGTCGGCTGATGGCCGACAATTAATACCGTGCCCCCCGCATCGGGCCACTGTGCGGCGTGCAGCACCGCCTCGGCGGATGCGCCGGGTGCCAGGGTGGGAGCGAGTGTGTAGTGATGGGTCAGGGCGGAGACGGTTTGCTGCGCGCGGGTGGCCGGGCTGACCAGTATGCGGTGATGGTCAGGCAGATGCCGATGAAGAAACGCAGCGACTTTTGCGGCCTGCTTGCTACCCTTGGAGGTGAGTTCGCGCGTGTGGTCGGGCGAACCATCCGCCGATTCTGCATGGCGCCATAAAATCAGTTCCATCATGGTCCCCGGATTTCATTTTACTTCCTGTCGTTACGCTATAAACTGCGAGCCCCACTGTAATACGAAGAGGATGCCATGACAACCAGAAAGACGATTGCCGCAGCCGACAGAGTTACAGCAAATAAATCCCGGGCAAAGAAGCGCGCCATCAACGCAAATCCGGATGACAGGCCGGCTCCCGGACCGGACGCAAAAAAGCACAAGCACAAAATCAAAGTGGTGCGGGACAGTTTTACCATGCCGGAAAACGAATACGCCAGGATCGCCGCGATCAAGGAGATCTGCGCAAAGGCGAAGATGCATGTCAAGAAAAGCGAGGTGCTGCGGGCCGGGTTGATCGTGCTGGCCGAAATGGATCCTGCGCAATTGAGGCGTGTATTGGGCAGCCTGGAAAAAATCAAGACGGGCCGCCCGAAAAAGCTCTGATTCAATAAAGGCGGACTGCGCCGCGCTTCACGGCTCGTCGGCGGTTGCCTGTTCCGGATGGGTAAACTGGCTGAGCAGCTCGTTTTGGGCGGATATTTTCGTGCCGGTTCGCGTATGCTTGCGCCGGTAGTGTCCCTCGCTGTCCATGTCCCATGCCTGGCAGTTGTCCCGCAGGTTAACTTTCAGTCCTTCGTCGATCACGCGCTTCTTGAGTTTCTTGTCCAGCACCGGGAAACATACCTCGATGCGGCGGAAGAAATTCCGGTCCATCCAGTCCGCGCTGGACAAATAAACGCTGTGCTGCAAATCATTGCGGAAATAAAAGATGCGGCTGTGTTCGAGAAACCGGCCGATCACCGAGCGAACCCGGATGTTGTCCGACAATCCTTTCACGCCCGGGCGAAGCGCGCACACGCCGCGCACGATCAGGTCGATCTTTACCCCTGCCTGCGAAGCCTCGTAAAGCGCATTGATGGTTTCCGGTTCGAGCAGTGCATTCATCTTGGCGATGATATGGGCGGGTTTGCCCGATTGCGCGAGCTGCGCCTCGTTGCGGATCGCGTTCAGCACCTCGGCATGCAGGGAAAACGGCGATTGCCACAAATGGTTGAGTTTGCGCGCCTTGCCGAGACTGGTTAGCTGGCTGAACACCTCGCTGACATCGGCGCAGACTTTCTCGTTGCCGGTGAACAGCCCAAAGTCGGTATAGAGCCGCGCAGTGCGCGGATGATAGTTGCCGGTGCCGAGATGCGCGTAGCGGCGCAGCCCGCCGTCTTCGCGGCGAACCACCATCAGCATCTTGGCGTGGGTTTTGTGGCCGACCACGCCATACACCACATGCGCACCGACTTCTTCCAGTCGGTTCGCCCAGCCGATGTTGGCCTCCTCGTCAAATCGCGCCAGCAGTTCCACCACCACGGTCACTTCCTTGCCGCCTTCCGCGGCTGCAATCAATGCATCCATCAGGGCGGAATCCGACCCGGTGCGATACACCGTCTGCTTGATCGCGACCACATTCGGGTCTCTGGCGGCCTGCTGGATGAAATCGATCACCGGCTTGAAAGACTGGTACGGGTGGTGCAGCAGCACATCGCTCTTGCGCATCACCTTGAACATGTCCGAACCCTTCTTCTGCAGCACGGCGGGCACGCTGGGCACGAAGGACGGAAATTTCAGATCGTCGCGGGCGACCATATCCGGGATACGCATCAGGCGCACCAGGTTTACCGGGCCATGGACGCGGTACAAATCATCCTGCGCGAGATTGAATTCCTTGAGCAGCAGGTCCGCGATTACCGGCGAGCAGTTGTCGGCGATCTCCAGCCGCACCGCATCACCGAAGTTGCGCTGCGGCAACTCGCCCTGCAGGCTGAGGCGCAGATTCTTGACTTCCTCCTCGTCCACGAACAGGTCGCTGTTGCGCGTGACGCGGAACTGGAAACAGCCGAGCACTTCCATGCCGCTGAACAATTCGCCTACATGCGCATGCAGGATGGAAGAAAGAAAGACAAACCCGTGTTCGCAGCCGCTGATTTCCGGGGGCATCAGGATGGTGCGCGGCACCACGCGCGGCGCCTGCACGATGGCCCTGGCCGAGTTTCTACCGAAGGCGTCCTTGCCCTGCAATTCCACCGCAAAGTTAAGGCTCTTGTTGAGCACGCGCGGAAAGGGATGTGCCGGGTCCAGGCCGATCGGTGTCAGCACCGGCATCACCTCGCGGAAGAAGAAGTCCTTGACCCAGGCCCGTTGCGCTTCGTTCCAGTGGGTCCGGCGCAAAAACTTGATGCCCTGCCTGGCGAGAGCCGGGGTGATGTCGGTGTTGAAAAGTTGATATTGGCGTTCGATCAGCTGATGCGCCTGCTCGCGCACCAGCTTCAGGGTCTGCTTGGCGTTCAGGCCATCCGTGCTGACCGAAATACCGCCCAGCTTGATCTGCTCCATCAGGCCCGCCACCCGGATCTCGAAAAATTCGTC
>JBAUQH010000208.1:0-12609 GCA_049580605.1 Gallionella sp.
TTCATCTCCGCCACGGCCATGCTGCCGTAGGCATCGAAGCTGATCTGCGTCACCTCGCGACCCTCGGAAAAATCGCGCGCGCAGCCGATGAACGTCGCGATGCCGCCCATGCGTGTCGAACTGGCGCGCAGCGCAACGATCTCCTCGTCCTGGGAAAAATCCTGCCGCTGGATGCGCACCGCGTCATTCTTTTTCATCTTGGCATCCTATCCGCCGGAATACTTGGACATGAACACCACCTCGCTGTGTTCGGCGAGCGGCAACGACATGTCCTGCGCCTGCTCGCCGTTGACCGCCGCGAAGCACACGATCTCGAATGCAGCAGGATACTTTGCCTGCAACTGCGCGCGCAGATCCTGCAAACGCATCCCGGCGCTGAATTCCACTGCCACTTCGCTGTTGCCGACGCGTTCCGCAACCGGCCCGAAAAACAATACCGTGATCACGCCGAATCCTTTGTCCGTTGGCCCATGCCTTCCCGAAGCTCCTTGAGCCCCTTGTTTTCCCGAAGCCAAGTCCCGCTCTTGCCGCCGTGCTTTTCCTCGAGCTGGATCTGTTCGATGCGCATCCCCCGGTCGATCGCCTTGCACATGTCGTAGACGGTGAGCAGCGCAACGCTGGCCGCGCACAGCGCTTCCATCTCGACGCCGGTCTGACCTGCGCAGCGGGTGGTCGTAACCACCTTCAGCCCCACGCACCCGCCGGTATCGGGCTCCGATATATCGCTGAACACCACCTCCACACCGGAAAGCGCCAGGGTGTGGCACATTGGAATCAAGTCGGCGGTGCGCTTCGCCGCCATCACCGCGCCGACATCGGCGACCGTCAGCACATCGCCCTTCGCGATGCTGCCGGTACGGATCCGCGCCAGCGTCTCGGGCTGCATGCGCAGAATGCCGCTCGCGATTGCAACGCGTTGCGTGCCGGGTTTGTCCGACACGTCCACCATCCGCGCGCGTCCCGTTTCAGAAAAATGCGTGAGATCGGTCATATGCCCGCCTTTCAAATCAGGTCTGCAATTCTATCTGTTTGCCGCACACGCTGCATGCGGGGTCCTTGCACAGCCTGCTGCGCGTGATGCTCATGTCCAGCGCGTTGATCGCAAGTAGTTTGCCGCTCAGGCCGCGCTCGATACCGGCCAGCAACTTGAGCGCTTCGGCCGCCTGGATCGTGCCGATGATACCCGTCAGCGGCGCGAATACGCCGGTGGTCGCGCAGCGCAATTCGGCAGCCGCACTGTCCTCCGGGAACAGGCAGTTGTAGCAGGGCGCATTTTCATCGCGAAAATCGAACACCGAGACCTGGCCGTCGAACTGGATCGCCGCGCCCGATACCAGCGGCTTGCGCAACGCCAGGCAGGCGCGGTTGACCGCATAGCGGGTCGCGAAATTGTCGCTGCAATCCAGCACCAGATCGACCTGGACGGCCAGATCGCGCAATTGCGCCGCATCGGCGCGCAATTCCAGCGCGACGCACTCGACTTCGGGATTGATGTCATGCAGCGCGGCGCGCGCGGACATCACCTTGGGCTGGCCCACTGTGGCAGTTCGGTGGATGATCTGGCGCTGCAGGTTGCTGAAATCCACCGTGTCGTGGTCGCACAGGTTCAGCCGGCCGACCCCGCTGGCGGCCAGATACAGCGCGGCCGGCGAGCCCAGCCCGCCCGCCCCGATGATCAGCACGCTGGCTTCCAGCAGGCGCTGCTGGCCCTCGATGCCGATTTCGTTCAGCAGGATATGGCGGCTATAGCGCAGCAGTTGTTGGTCGTTCATGCCGGGAAGCTTCCATGAAGAGGGAGTGCAGTTTCGGGAGAGCGCTGATTATTGAACATTGCAAACGGCCAGGCAACGAAATTATCAAAACGCCCATGTTGCCCGCCGGTATTGCAGGAATGCCTGTGAAACGCGTCGCCGCCTTCAGTGGTGCAGTATTTTCGACAGAAACTGCTGCGCCCGTTCCGAACGCGGCTTGTTGAAGAAGTCTTCCTTGGGCGCATCCTCGACGATGCGGCCCTCGTCCATGAAGATCACCCGGCTCGCCACCTTGCGCGCGAAGCCCATCTCGTGGGTGACCACCATCATGGTCATGCCCTCCTGCGCAAGACCGACCATCACGTCGAGCACTTCGTTGACCATCTCGGGGTCGAGCGCCGAGGTCGGTTCGTCGAACAGCATGCAGATCGGGTCCATCGCCAGCGCCCGGGCAATCGCGACCCGCTGCTGCTGGCCGCCGGAGAGTTGCCCGGGAAATTTTTCCGCCTGGACCAGCAGGCCGACCCGGTCGAGCAATTTCCGGCCGCGCTCCACGGCCTCTTCCCGGCCGCGGCCCAGCACTTTGGTCTGCGCAATGCACAGGTTGTCGATCACGCTCATGTGCGGGAACAATTCGAAGTTCTGGAACACCATGCCGACATGCGCGCGCAGTTTGGATAGATTCGTCCTGGGATCGCCGACCGATATGTCGTTGACCGTGATCGCGCCCTGCTGAAACGGTTCCAGACCGTTGACGCACTTGATCAGCGTGGATTTTCCGGAACCCGACGGGCCGCAGATCACGATCACCTCGCCCTTCTCGACCTCGGCCGAACATTCGGTAAGCACCCTGAAGCTGCCGTAATGCTTGCTGACATTTTTGATCGAAATCATGCGGCTTTCCTTTTCTGGATGTGCTTGACCAGCTGCGATGCCATAAAGCTGATAATGAAATAAACCGCGCCGGCGAACAGCAGCATCTCGACCAGCCGGCCGTCGCGGCTGCCGACCTGGTATGAAACGCCAAAGAAATCGGCCAGCGAGCTGACGTACACCAGCGACGTATCCTGGAACAGGATGATGCCCTGGGTGAGCAGCAGCGGGATCATGTTCCTGAACGCCTGCGGCAGGATCACCAGCCGCATCGCCTGCGCATAGCTCATGCCCAGCGCGCTGGCCGCGCCCATCTGGCCTTTGGCCACGCTGCGTATGCCGGCGCGGATGATCTCGGAATAATAGGCAGCCTCGAACAGCGAGAACGCCACCATCGCCGATACCAGCCTTGTATCGAAACTGCGCGGGATGTCGAGCAGCTTGACCAGCAGCGTCGGCACGATCAGGAAGAACCACAGCAATACCATCACCAGCGGTATCGAGCGGAACAGGTTCACATAGCTGGCGGCGAACCAGGCCAACAGCTTGAATCCGGACATGCGCATCAGCGCGAGCAGCGTGCCCCAGACGATGCCGACCCCCACCGCGACCGCGGTGATTTTCAGCGTGATCACCATGCCCAACCACAAGTACGGCAGCGCGCCGGGAATCGAGCTCCAGTCGAACTCGTAGCCCATTATTGCCCCCCGCCGATATGGCCGGGGACGCGTGCGCGCGCCTCGACCCGGTGCATCAGGATCATCACCACGGTATTGATAATCATGAACAGGATCGTCACCGCAATGAACGACTCGTAGGGCTGGGCGGTGTAATCGACCAGTTGCCGGCCCTGCGCGGCCAGCTCCAGCAGGCCGACGGTGGAAGCCACCGCGGAATTCTTGAAGATGTTCAGGAATTCCGAGGTCAACGGCGGCAGGATGATGCGGATCGCCATCGGCAGGATCACATAGCGGTAGGTCTGCGGCAGCGTGAAACCGAGCGCCAGGCCGGCATTTTTCTGCCCGACCGAAAGCGAGTTGATCCCGGAACGAACCTGCTCGCAGACCCGCGCGCCGGTGAACAGCGCGAGACAGAGCATCGCCGCCAGAAATTGCTGCAGAAACGGGTTGAGTGCCTTGTAGGCATCGCCGATGGAAACGGGCACCAGTTCGGGCAGGACAAAATACCAGATGAACAACTGGACCAGCAGCGGCGTATTGCGGAACACTTCCACGTACAGCGTGGCAAACCCCGACAACCAGCGATTCGGCACGGTGCGAAACACGCCCATGAACAAACCGACGATCAGCGCGATGATCCAGGCGGACAGCGACAGCGCGAGCGTTACCTCCAGTCCGGAGATCACCCAGCCCAGGTAGGTGGTGCGGCCTGACGGCGTTTCGGCCAGGAATATGGCCCAGTCCCAGTGATAGTTCATGTATTGTTCTTAGAGTTGGGCGCTGAAAAAACAAAAGCGATGGCCGGTCTTCCCGGCCATCACCCTTAAATGCCGGCGATTACGGGAATGCCGTGTCGTTCGGATGCTCGAACGCCGCTTTCATGTCATCGCTCATCGGGAAGTTCATGTTCATCCCCTTGGGCGGAACCGGCGACATGAACCATTTCTTGTAAATCTTGGCGGCCTCGCCGGATTTCATCACGCTGGCAAAGGTCTTGTCGACCAGTGCCTTGAACTGAGGGTCGTCCTTGCGCATCATGCAGCCGTAGGCTTCGTTCGACATCGGCGTGCCGACGATGACCCAGTCTTCCGGGTGCTTCGCGTTGGCCCGCTGGCCGGCGAGCAGCGCATCGTCCATCATGAACGCGACGGCGCGGCCGGTCTCAAGCGTCAGGAACGATTCGCCGTGATCCTTGGCGCTGATGATGTTCATGCCCATCTTCTTGTCCTCGTTCAGCTTGCGCAGCAAGCGCTCCGAGGTCGTGCCGGCGGTGGTGACCACATTCTTGCCGGCCAGGTCGGCAAAGTCCTTGATGCCGGAATCCTTCTTGGTCAGCAGGCGGGTGCCGATCACGAAGATGGTGTCGGAGAACGCCACCTGTTTCTGCCGCTCCAGGTTGTTGGTTGCCGAACCGCACGCGATATCCACGGTGCCGTTCTGCACCAGCGAAATGCGGTTTTGCGACGTAACCGGTGTCAGCGTGACCTGCAGATGGGGCAGCTTCAGATCCTTCTTGACCGCATCGACCACTTTCATCATCAGGTCCTGGGAATAGCCGATGACCTGCTGCTTGTCGTCGTAATAGGAGAACGGGATCGAAGACTCGCGGTGCCCGAGCGCGATCGTGTTGGTGTCCTTGATTTTCTTCAGGGTGCCGGTAAGTTCCGCGGCCAGCACGGAAGTGGAAAACAGCAAACAGGCCATGGCGGCCAGCATTATTCGATTGAACATGTGAATTCCCCTTATGTTGTTGGTTGAAAATGTTCGCATTGCAGTCCGAACCTTATCAGAATACCGATTTAAAGCCAACCGCGGCGCTAGCCGCAAAAATGCTGGAAATAACAGGAACGACTGCCAAGAAAAAACCCGCTGCGTTTCCACAGCGGGTTTCAGGTATTGCTTGCCGAATCTCTAAACTGGCCAGGCCAGCTATCGATTCAGATTTAGAACGAGTGAACCAGGCCAAATGCGTACTGGTCAACCTTGCTTCCGGCAACCAAAGCAGTGTTGTCCTGCTTGGCCGAGCCGACGTGAGCATAAGCCCAAGTTGCCTTGCTCATGTCATACTTGACGCCCACAGCATAAGCGCTCAACTTCGGGCTGTCGGTGCCGGTGTCATGCTTACCGGTGCCCAGCTCGACATAGCCTGCGAATACCGGGGTGAACGGCATATTGACGCCAAAGGTTTCGTAGGTCTTCTTGTCGGTGGTGGCTGCAATAGCGTCGTCTTGCTGGACAGTCGCATATTGACCGTAAACTTTAGCCACGCCGAAGTTGTAGTTGGCCGCCAGGATCGTTACCTTGTTGTCGATATCAGTCCCAGGAGCGCCATTGGTCGCCAACTTCAGGTCGCGATAGCCGGCCGATACCGACAGTGCATCCTGATTGTAGACCGCCGTCGCTTCATAGCCATTGCCGTATTTCTGATCCGCTGCGCCATCCGTTGTGACCGTGTCATCCAGGAAAGCCAGCGAGGCAGTCACCGCGCCAAAATTGTGCACTGCAGCAGCGGCAACCGCACGGGCAGTCAGCGAGCCGTCCATCGTCACCAGGTTACCGACCAGGTTGGCGCCATACATTGCGTCGTTGCCGTACACGATGCCACGCAGCGGCGAGGAAACTTTACCCGCGATCAAATCGGTACCTTCACCCAGGTTCAGGTCCACTGCCAAGATGCGGTCGGGGCCGATCGTTGCGTTCGGTGTGAAACCGTTGTGTGTAGCACCGATGCTCGTTTTGCCGAATTGAGCATCCGATGCCGGGTTGGAGGACAGGCCCATTTCCAGTATGTAGCTTGCCTTCATGCCATTGCTCAGGTCTTCGGTGGATTTGACGCCAACCTTGGAAGTCTGATTTTGGCTGAATGCGATGCCGGACTCACCCGTCTTCGTGCCGGATGCGCCGCCAGCAGCAGTCGGGGTGTTGGTTACCGAGCCGAAACCAGCATCGATCAGGCCGTACACTTGGGTGTCAGCGAAAGCCGGTGCGGATATCACCGAAGCGATCGCCAGTGCGATTAGTTTCTTTTGCATGTAAAACTCCTCATAAGTTTTTAATTTATATCGGCTGTCGTCGTAGGGGCGGCGGCCTATTGAAAACTCCCGATGTTCCGGGAATTCAAGGGGGCATTATCCACAACAAAGCAGGCGGGGCAAGGAAAACTCTGGTTATGTGGTATTTCTGCAACAAGCGAAAAAATCAGGATTCAAATAACAAAAATGAAATATCAAGCTGCTAGTGAAAGTGCCCTGTTTCCGGTTTTCCGGCCCCCGATCCTGCCGCTTCAACCTTCCATCTTCCATCTTTCCCCTTGAACCTGTGGTCATCCGCCGATAAAGGACATCTCCACTTTTTTTGCCGCGGCGCGTTCTGCACCGTCGGTTGCGGCCGAGCGCAGTTCGGAATAACGGTCGCGGCGCTGTTGCCAGCACGACGCGATCAACCCGGCCAGTTGTTCGTCGCTTGCGCCTGCGCGCAACGGCGCGCGCAGGTCCAGTCCGCTGCCGGCGAACAGACAGGTATACAACTTGCCGTCGGTCGACAGCCGGGCGCGGGTGCAGCTGTGACAGAACGCGCGGCTGATCGAGGCGATCACGCCGATCTCGCCGGCGCCGTCCGCATAGGCCCAGCGTTCCGCGACTTCGCCGCGGTAATTCGGGTCGACCGGCCCGACCGGGTAATGCGCCGCGATCGTCTGCAGGATCTCCGCCGCGGTGACCACCTCGTCCATGCACCAGCCGTTGGTGTTGCCGACGTCCATGTATTCGATGAAGCGCAGGATGATGCCGGAATGTTCCGCACGGAAATGGTCGGCCATCGGGATGATCTCGTGATCATTCACGCCGCGCTGGACCACCATGTTGACCTTGATCGCATCGAAACCGGCGTGCTGCGCGGCGGCGATGCCGTCAAGCACGGTTTTGACCGGCACGGCCGTGTCGCTCATGCGTTCGAACGTTTCGTCGCTCAACCCGTCGAGGCTGACCGCGAGCCGCGCCAGGCCGGCATCCTTCAGTGCCCGGGCTTTCGCGGCGAGCAGCACGCCGTTGGTGGTCATCGTGACTTCCACCGGTTGGCCCGCCGGCGTGTTCAATTTGGCGAGCACGGCAACAAGCTGTTCGATGTTGCGGCGCAGCAGCGGCTCGCCGCCGGTGAGCCGGATCTTTTCCACGCCCAATGCGACGAACGATGCGGCCAGCCGCGCGATCTCCTCGAAACTGAGCAATTCGGCGCGCGGCAGGAACGGATGATCCTTGCCGAACACTTCGCGCGGCATGCAGTAGGTGCAGCGCAAATTGCAGCGGTCGGTCACGGAGATGCGCAGATCGTGCAGCGGCCGTTGCAAGGTGTCGCGCAGCGTGCCGGCCAGCCGCGGCGCGGCGCCGCTTGCCTGGTCGCCGTTTACCTGGCCGCCAATTCTCGGATCGGGGTTTGCAGTGGATTCCCGCATCATTCCATCACTTCATAACAGTAGTTGGTCAGGAATTCGACGATGGGCTCCTTCGCGATCAGCTGTTCGAACACCGCGGCGCCTTGCCGGTAATCCCCCGCGATGAAACGGCGCTCGCTCACGCCCTTGTCGATGATGGCCAGCACCGGCGGAATCATTCCGCGCACCATGTCCCGGGTTACCTTGCGTCCGTCATCCAGCACGCCGAGCGGGCTGTGTATCCACTGCCACACCTGCGAACGGGAAATTTCGGCGGTGGCCGCATCCTCCATCAGGTGGTGGATCGGCACGCAGCCGGTGCCGGACAGCCAGGCGCCGAGATAGGCGATCGCGACCTCGATGTTGAAGTGCAGCCCGGCTTCGGTGATCGGTGCCTGCGGCTCGAACCGCATCAGGTCGGCGGCCGTGGTCTGCACGTCCCCGCGCTTCTTGCCCAACTGGTTCGGCGCCGGCATCAGCCGGTCGAACACTTCCATCGCAAGCGGCACCAGGCCGGGATGGGCAACCCAGGTGCCGTCGTGGCCGTCGTTGGCCTCGCGTTCCTTGTCTTCGCGTACCTTGGCCATCGCCGCTTCGTTCGCCGCGGAATCGGACTTGATCGGAATCTGCGCTGCCATGCCGCCCATTGCATGCGCGTTGCGGCGGTGGCAGGTCCTGATCAGCAGCAGCGAATAGGCGCGCATGAACGGGGAGGTCATCCCGACCAGGCCGCGGTCGGCGAGTATGAAGCCGGGAATATGGCCGAATTTCTTGATGCAGCTGAAGATATAGTCCCAGCGCCCGCAGTTCAGTCCGGCGGAATGCTCGCGCAACTCGTACAGTATCTCGTCCATCTCGAATGCGGCCGGCAGGGTTTCGATCAGCACCGTCGCCTTGATCAAGCCGCGCGGAATGCCGAGGGTTTGCTGGGCGTACACGAACACGCCGTTCCACAGCCTGGCCTCGAGATGGCTTTCCATCTTGGGCAGGTAGAAATACGGCGCCGAACCGCGCGCCAGCAGCGCCTTCGCGTTATGAAAAAAATACAGGCCGAAATCGAACAGGCTGCCGGACACCGGCTTGCCGTCCACCGTCATGTGCTTTTCCACCATGTGCCAGCCGCGCGGACGGACGAACAGCACCGAGACTTTTTCATTCAGCCGGTAGGTCCTGCCGTCGGGATTCACATGCGTGATGGTGCCGGCCACCGCATCGCGCAGGTTGATCTGGCCCTCGATCACATTGTGCCAGGTCGGGGTCATCGAATCTTCCAGGTCGGCCATATACACGCTGGCACCGGCATTGAGTCCGTTGATCAGCATCTTGCGCTCAGCCGGACCGGTGATTTCGACGCGCCTGTCCATCAATTCGGGCGGCACCGGCGCGATGGTCCAGTCGCCATCGCGCACGGCTGCGGTATTGGCCGGGAAGTCGAACAGCCTGCCCGCCTCCAGTTCGGCCTGGCGTTTGACCCGCTGCTCCAGCAGTAACAGGCGCTCCGGACCGAACTTGCGCGCCAGTCCGGCGATGAAGGCCAGCGCCTCGGGTGTCAGGATGAGGGCCTGCTCGGGCGTGACCGGGATATTGATGTTGATGCCTGCAGGATAGGTCATGGTCGTCTCCTCGTTTTTGATAGCGACATCGATGTGCAGCACAAGTTCTGACGTCCTGTTTGCAATCGCGTCATGCGACGCGGTTTTGCGGTGTCCCTGCCGCCCAGGCATCGATGTTGTCGATGAGCTGGTCTGCCAGCGTCTGCATTGCCGCCCGCCCCGACCATGCAATGTGCGGGGTCAGGATGAAGTTGGGCATATACAGGTCCAGCAGCGGATGGCCTTCGGTCGGGGGTTCCTTTTCCAGCACATCGAATCCGGCGCCGGCGATGCGTCCGGACTGCAATGCGTTCAGCAGCGCGGTTTCATCGACCAGCCCGCCGCGTGCGGTGTTGATCAGCAGTGCGCCGGGCTGCATCAGTTCGAGTTCCGCCGCGCCGATCAAGTGGCGTGTCTGCGCATTCAGCGGCAAGTGCAGGGTGATCACGTCGCCGCGCTGCAGCACCGTGTCGAATGCGGTATAGCCGGGGCGGATCACGGCAACGCCCTTGTGTTCGGCGATCAGCACCTTCATGCCGAATGCCAGCGCGATCTGCTGCACCGCCTTGCCGATCGCACCGTAACCGACGATGCCCAGCGTCGCATCGTGCAGGTCGCGCACCGGGTGGGTAAACAGGCAGAACTGCGAAGACTTTTGCCATTCGCCGTTGAGCACGTCTGCGCGGAACGCGGGCAGGTTGCGGCGCAAAGCCAGCATCAGCATGAACACATGTTCGGGCACGGTATGCACCGAATAGTTGCGGATGTTGGACACCACGATGCCGCGTTCGCGGCAGTAGCCGATATCGACGTTGTCGGTCCCGGTGGCTGCGACCGCGACCATCTTCAGCTTCGGCAACTGTTCCAGCGTTTCACGGCGCAGCAATACCTTGTTGGTGATCGCGATGCCGGCATCCTTCAGCCGTTCCACGGTCTGGCCTGCCGCCGTTGCCGGATAGTCTTCCCAGCGGTGATCGAATTTCGGACGGCGGACATCGGCGACGATGCTGGCCGAGTCCAGGAATACCACGTGTTCCACAATGTCAGCCGCCCATGCCCGACATGCGCTTGACGACCTTGACCACTGCGGCGGAATCCAGGTCGGTATCGCCAGTCCCCATCAGCGCATTCAGGTGCTGCGTGACCAGCGCCGCGGCGGGCAGCGCCACGCCCAGCTGGTGCGCGGTTTCCATCACGATGCGCATGTCCTTCTGGTGCAGGCCGACCTTGAAGCCGGGCTTGAAGTCGTTGTCCAGCATGCGCTTGCCGTGCACTTCCATCACCTTGCTGCCGGCAAATCCGCCCATTAGCGCTTCGCGCACCTTGGTCGCATCGGCGCCGTTCTTTTGCGCGAAGGTCAGCGCTTCGGCGACCGCCTCGATGGTTACCGCGACCACGATCTGGTTGCAGGCCTTGGCGACCTGGCCTGCGCCGTTTTCGCCGACCCGGACGATATTCTTGCCCATCAGTTCGAACAGCGGCTTGACGCGCTCGAACACCGGGACTTTTCCACCCACCATGATCGACAGCGTGGCGTTGATCGCACCGGCCTCTCCGCCGGAAACCGGCGCATCCAGCATCTCCACCCCCTGTTTTGCCAGCCGCTCGGCAAACACCTTGGTTGCCGTCGGCGAGATGGTGCTCATGTCGACGACCACGCTGCCGCTGCGCGCGCCTTTCGCAATCCCGTTCTCGCCGAAGATCACGCTTTCCACATCCGGCGTGTCGGACACGATCAGGAATGTCACGTCGGCATGTTTGGCAACCTCCGCCGCCGATGAACACGCGGTCGCACCCGCGGCCTCCAGCGTCTTCATTGCCTCGGGACGGCGCGCGTATATCCACAGCTTGTGCCCGCCCTTCATCAGATTGCGCGCCATGGGGCCGCCCATGATGCCGGGGCCGATGAAACCAATGTTCATAGTCATTTTTGCCTCCTTGTAAACACTATATATAAGTCAGCCCAGCGTCGGCATCGACAGCGTGGACACTTTCTTGTCCGACATTTCGGGCCACCGGGTCGTGATGGCCTTGGTGCGGGTATAGAAATACACGCCTTCCATGCCGTGCATGTGCAGGTCGCCGAACAGCGAGGACTTCCAGCCGCCGAACGAAAAGAACGCCATCGGCACCGGGATCGGCACATTGATACCCACCATCCCGACCTCGATCTCGTTCTGGAAACGGCGCGCCGCGCCGCCGGAAGCGGTAAAGATCGCAGTTCCGTTGGCGTAGGGGTTGCTGTTGATCATGTTGATCGCCTCATCCAGGCTGTTGACGCGCAACACAATCAGCACCGGGCCGAATATCTCCTCCTTATAGATGGTCATCCCGGTGGACACGTTGTCGAACAGCGTCGGTCCGACAAAAAAGCCGTTTTCATGTCCCGCCACCTTGATGCCGCGCCCGTCGATGACCAGCCTGGCGCCCTGTTCGACGCCGCTGGCGATGTGGCCGACGATCTTGTCGCGGTGCGGGGCGGAGATGACCGGTCCCATGTCGACGCCTTTTTTGTCGCCCGGGCCGACCACCAGCTTCTCGGCCCTGGCCTTCAGCCTGGCCACCAGCTGATCGGCAACATCGCCCACCGCAACCACGGTGGAAATCGCCATGCAGCGTTCTCCGGCAGAACCGTAGGCAGCACCCATGATCGCATCGGCGGTGAAATCCAGCGACGCATCGGGCATCACCACCGCGTGGTTTTTCGCGCCGCCCAGCGCCTGCACGCGCTTGCCATGGTGCGCGGCGGTCTCGTAGATATATTTTGCGATCGGGGTCGAGCCGACAAACGAGATCGACCGCACGTCCGGATGTGTCAGCAGCGCATCCACCGCCTCTTTGTCGCCGGGCACGACGTTGAACACGCCGTCGGGCAATCCGGCCTCCTTGAACAGCTCGGCCATGCGCAGGCTGCACGAGGGCACCTTTTCCGACGGCTTGAGCACGAAGGTGTTGCCGCACGCGATCGCGATCGGGAACATCCACATCGGCACCATCGCGGGAAAGTTGAACGGCGTGATGCCGGTGCACACGCCGATGGGTTGCAGCATGGAGTGGCAATCGACACCGCGGCCGACATTTTCGGCATGTTCGCCCTTCAGCAGGTGCGGCGCGCCGACCGCGAATTCGACCACCTCGATGCCGCGCTGCACGGAGCCTGCGGCATCGTCCAGCGTCTTGCCGTGCTCCTCGCTGGCCAGTTGCGCAAGTTCGCTGCGGTGCGTTTCGAGCAGTTCGCGAAACTTGTTCAGCACGCGGCTGCGGCGCAGCGGGGTGGTGTCGCG
>JBAUQH010000209.1:0-4133 GCA_049580605.1 Gallionella sp.
GCCTGGGTGCCGTCGCTGTCCCGGCATCCGCGCATGCGCAGCCTGCTGTTCGCGCTGGTCTGGATGCTGCTGGTCGCCGCCGCAACACGGCCGCAGTGGCTGGATGATCCGCTGCCGGTACCGACCACCGGGCGGCGCCTGATGCTCGCGGTCGACGTATCCGGTTCGATGGCGACACAGGACATGGCGGGCAACGAATCGCGCCTTAACGTGGTGCAGCAGGTTGCGGGCGATTTCATCAGGCACCGCCAGGGCGACCAGGTCGGGCTGATCCTGTTCGGCACCCAGCCCTATCTGCAGGCACCGCTGACCACCGATCTCGATACCGTCGGCCAGTTCCTGCGCGAGTCCATGGTCGGCGTGGCCGGCCCGCAGACCGCGATCGGCGATGCGATCGGGCTCGCGCTGAAACGTCTCGACAGCGAGCACAGCGCCGGCAGGAAGGGCGAGATGGTGCTGATCCTGCTCACCGACGGCGGCAACAATGCCGGCATGATGGATCCGCTGGCAGCCGCAAAGATGGCCGCCGGCGCCGGCATGCGCATTTACACCATCGGCGTGGGCGCGTCCGCGCAACAGGGATTTTTCGGCACCAGCGGCAATACCGACCTGGACGAAGACACGCTGAAGTCGATCGCGCACGTCACCGGCGGCGAGTATTTCAGGGCGACCGATGCGGCCGCGCTGCAGAAAGTGTACGAGCGCATCGACAAACTCGAACCCAGCGCGGCAAACGCGCAATGGTATCGCCCGCACCGTGAATGGTTCCAGTGGCCGCTGGCGCTGGCACTGTTGTTCAGCATACCGGCGGCATTCATGCGGGGAAGGAAATAAGTTGGCCGATTTCATCAACACATTTCATTTCCTGCGGCCGCTATGGCTGTTGGCATTGCCCGTGCTGTGGGGACTGGTGCACTGGCTCGCGCGGCGGCGCAGGGATGACAGCGCATGGTCGGGATTCATCGACGCGGAGCTGCTCGCCTCGCTGCGCCTCGACGAAGACCGGATCATCGGCATCCGGCCGTGGCCGCTGCTCGCGCTGGTGTGGAGCATTGCGGCGATCGCGCTGGCCGGGCCGAGCTGGCAACGCGACCAGGCGCCGGCATTCCGCGCATCGGCGGCCTGGATATTCGTGCTCGATCTTTCGCCTTCGATGTCGCTGACCGATGTCGCACCCGACCGGGTCACGCGTGCACGCTACGCGCTGGACGATCTGCTGAATGCGGCACATGACGCGCGTGTGGCGCTGGTGGTGTACAGCGACGAACCCTACACCGTAACGCCGCTGACCCGGGACATCGCGACGGTCAAGGCGCTGCTGCCGCCGCTGAAGCCGGACATCATGCCCAGCCCCGGCGATAACCTCGCGCCGGCACTCAGGCAGGCGACCAAACTGCTCCAGCAGGGCGGAGCAAAGGATCAGCAAATCGTGGTGCTGACTGACGGCTTCGATGATCCCGCGGCCGCGTTGTCCGCCGCGGCAGGTATCCGGGCGAAACACATTTCGCTGAGCATCATCGGCGTCGGCACTTCCGGCGGGGCGCCGCAACCCGGCGCGCACGGCGGCTTCATGCAGGACAAACGGGGCCGCGCGGTGATGGCCCGGCTGGACACGTCGCGCCTGCAACAGCTGGCCGATACCGGCGGCGGCCGCTATGTCGATATCGCGCAGCTGCCCGCGCTGCTGGCCAGCATGGAAACCACTACCGATGCGCAGGATAGTGCACACGCAGTGCAAGGCGTGCAGGTCGTACAATGGCGCGACGCGGGAATCTGGCTGTTGCCGGTGCTGTTGATACTGGCGGCAGTGCTGGCACGCAGGGACTGGCTATGATGCGCTATGCCTTAATGCTGGCACTGCTCGTGACCGCGCTTCCGGCGCAAGCCGACTCGAACTGGGAACGCCTGTGGTTCAACGCGGATCAGCGCGGCGAAAAGCTGCTGCAGCATGGCGATGCCGGCGCTGCCGCAAGGGTATACAAGGACCCCAGGCACCGTGCCTACGCCGAAATGAAAACCGGCGATTTCCGGCGGGCGGCCAGCGAGTTGGACAAATTTCACGACAGTGATTCCGAATACAACCGCGGCAACGCGCTCGCGAAGCTGGGCGACCTGAAAGACGCGCTGGATGCGTACGACACCGCGCTGAAAAGCGACCCGAAAAATCATGACGCACAACATAATCGCGACCTGGTCGAAAAGGCACTGAAACAGCAACAGCAGCAGAATGACCAACAGCAAAACGGTCAACAGAATGGCCAGAATAAGGACGACAAATCCGGCAGCGGAAAGGGATCGAATTCTGGCGGACAAGGCAGCCAGACCGGCAAGAACGCAAACAGCGAAAATGGTAAAAGTGGACAGCAGTCCGCCGGAAACAATTCTGCACAATCCGGAAAATCCGGCAGCAAATCTACGGGTGCAAATTCTGCCGGACAGCAAAACGCCCGGTCGGGTGAGAATAATAACCCGGCTGCGAACGGAAGCCAGGCTCAACAAAATCCGCAAAAAAATCCTGGACCTTCTGGTCCGGGACAATCTGGAATGGGACAACCAGGTAACAACGCAAACGCGCAGTCAGGACAGGACCGCAACGGCTCGACTGAAGCCGGCCGGCAGCAGACCGCAAACGGCAAGTCCGACGGCAAAGCGGCACAGGCCAGGAAGGATGCGGAAGCCGGTCTCGCGGCAAACAAACCCGGCATTAACGGAAACCCGATCGCCAACGCGGCGCCTGCCGACCAGACGGCGCCATTGAGCGAACAGCAGCTGTCGAAGGAACAATGGCTGCGCAGCATCCCGGACGATCCCGGCGGGCTGCTCAGGCGCAAATTCATGATCGAGTACATGTTGAGACAACAGAAGGCACAGCAATGAACAACCTCCATCGCATCTTCTTTGTACTGATCTGCACCACTTTCGCGCTGCCCGCGCTGGCTTCGGTCACCGCCACGCTGAACAGTGATCATGTCGCATCGGGACAGACCATGCAGCTGCAACTGCAGCATGACGGCACCACCGACAGCCAGCCCGATCTCGGTCCGCTGCGCAACGATTTCGATGTGCTCGGCAGCAGCAGCGGCTCGAACGTGCAGATTATCAACGGACACATGTCTTCGCAGACCCGGGTCACCGTGCTGCTGTCGCCCAAGCACGACGGCAAGATACGGATACCGCCGCTGCAATGGGACGGCCTGCAGACTGCGGCACTCGAACTCACGGTGGGCGGCAGCGGCGGCGCATCAACCGGCCCATCAACCGGCTACAGGGGCCGGCAGACGTCCGGCGACGCGTCGCATATCTTCCTGACCGCGACGCTGGACCAGAAGCAGTTCTATGTGCAGGCGGCCGACGTGCTGACGGTGCGGCTCTATGCGGACCAGCCGATCTTCCAGGCCAGCCTGGACCTGCCTGCCAGCAGCGATGTGCTGGTCAAGCAGATCGGCAAGGACACGCAGTCCACCGAGTTGCGCAATGGTCGCAGCTATCAGGTGGTCGAGCGCAAATACCTGCTGTTTCCGCAGCGCAGCGGCACGCTCAGCCTGGACGGCCCGGTGCTCGACGCGCAGGTTCAGGCCACCGGCGGCGGCAATCCGTTCGGCAACGATCCGGCGTTCGGCAATCTGTTCGGGCAAATGCCGCTTGCCGGAATGCTGAATGCGACGCGCCCGATACACCTGCATGGCAAGACCATCACGCTGAACGTGCTGAAGCGCCCCGCTGCTGCGACCGGGGCGAACTGGCTGCCCGCGCAGAACGTCACGCTGCAGGAAACCTGGCGCCCGGATTCGGGCGAGATCCATGTCGGCGATCCGGTCACGCGCCATCTGCAACTGACCGCGCTCGGGCTCACCGGCGCGCAATTGCCGGACCTCGGCTCGCTAATGCAGGTACCGGACGGTATCAAGACCTATCCCGACCAGTCCGTTGCGAAAGATGCGATGCAGGGCGACACCGTGCTCGGCACCCGCGACCAGGATATCGCGCTGATCGCCTCCCGGCCCGGCCGCTTCGAACTGCCCGAAGTGAAGCTGAACTGGTGGGACACGGTGCATGACGTCCAGCACGTGGTCACGCTGCCCGCGCGCGTCCTCGATATCCTGCCTGCTGCCGGCGGCGGCACAGCAACGCTG
>JBAUQH010000210.1:0-25214 GCA_049580605.1 Gallionella sp.
ATATCCATTCTGCTTACCCTGTCCCGCTCATATCGGGACAGCGAGATGGTAGTGTGGTTTTGTTCGGGAGTCGGATTGACGCGATGGATTCGTCCGGTCCTGTGGTATGCGCTGCCGGTGATTGGCCTGATCGCGCTGCTCAGTTTGTTGTTGTCGCCGTGGTCACTGCGCAAAGCTGAAGAGTTTAGGACCAAGCTGGAAAGTCGTGATGATGTAACGGCCGCAACGCCGGGATTGTTTCGTGAATCCAGACAGGCCGACCGGGTATATTTTGTTGATAATGTCGATGTCGGTTCCAACCGTGTCGGCAACATCTTCGTGCAATCCGTGCAGAATGGCAAACTTGGCACGATGGTGGCCAGGCAAGGATTGCAGGAAACGTTCCCGAACGGCGATCGCTTTCTCGTATTGCTCAATGGCACCAGATATGAAGGTACACCGGGACGACGCGATTATCGCATCGTCGAATTCCAGCGTTATGCGATGCGAATCGACGCAGCGCCAATCCGGCAGGCTGCGCCACAGGTAAAATCCATGACGACGCTGGCGTTATGGCGCAACCCTACAACGTGGAATTACGCCGAATTGGAGTGGCGAATCGGTTTGCCGATCAGCGCAACTTTGCTCGCGCTGCTGGCGATTCCGCTTGGTTACGTCAATCCGCGCGCCGGCCGTTCGCTGAACCTGATCATGGCGATCGTGCTGTACATGCTTTATAACAATATGATCAGCGTCACCAATACATGGGTTGGGCAAGGCAAAATGTCGCCCGGTATCGGACTGTGGGCAATTCATGCATTCATGCTGGGGGTAACCATGCTGGTGTTCTATCGGCGTATGACCCTGTACTCGCTGCGCCGGCGTTTGACGAATAATCGGACGGATTCCGAGACTACGCCGCTACCGGCCATCCCCCCTGATTTTAATGATGGTATGACATCTCATCCGTCCGGTGAAGAAAGAAGGCGAGATGAGCCGAGGTAAGAACATGCAATTACTGACTCGCTATCTCGGCAGGGAAATTTACCTCAGCATCGGTCTGGTATTTCTTGCCCTCCTGCTGCTTTTTTCCTTCCTTGATCTGATCCACGAGCTGAACGCGATGGGTCAGGGACAGTACAACCTTGGCTATGTGCTGCTGTTCGTGATGCTGACCATACCCGGCCATATCTACGAGCTTTTCCCGGTCGCGGTCCTGATCGGGACGATCGTAGCGCTGGTGCAAATGTCGGCCAACTCGGAGTTGACGGTTTTTCGATCTTCCGGCGCATCGTTAATGCAGATGGTTGGTGCACTGTTCAAAATTGCCTTGCCACTGGTGATATTGAGTTTTGTTTGTGGTGAATTTCTGGCTCCGCCAAGTGAGAAGGTGGCGCAGCAATTGCGTCTAAAGGCGCAACACGCACAGATCTCACTGAAAGAATTTCGTTCCGGCGTCTGGGTCAAGGACGAGCTCAGCTTCGTGAATGTCAAGAACGTAATGCCGGACACCAGTTTGTTGAATATCAATATCTATAAATTTGATGATAGTTACCATATGCAGTCGATTATCAGTGCCAAGCGGGCAAAGTTTATCGATCAGGGGCGCTGGCAGCTTGAAGAGGTCATGGAGACCCGGTTCAGTCAAACGGGTACCAGCATTGATGTTCAGCCGCAGATGGAATGGCATTCGGCTTTGAATCCCGGCATTTTCAGCGTGTTGCTGGTTGTCCCTGAACAGATGTCGGCGTGGGATCTGTACCGATATACCGAGCATCTCCGTGACAATCACCAAAGAAGCGCACGCTACGAAATAGCGATGTGGAACAAACTAGTCTACCCATTTTCCCTGCTCGTGATGATGCTTCTGGCGCTCCCATTTGCTTCTTACCATCGTCGCGCGGGCGGGGTGGGATCGATGATATTCGTGGGTATCGTACTTGGATTGCTGTTCCACTTTGCCGGGCAGCTGTTTGGCAGCCTTGGCGCACTGAACGACTGGCAGCCATTTATCAGTGCCACTGCGATGACGGGATTATTCCTGTTGTTTGGGGTTGCTATGCTGTGGTGGACGGAGAGGCGATAAACCTACTGCCTGGGTAGTTGAGGAGACGCCGCTTGCGGATTGCTGAGCTTTACTTGCCTGTTCAGCTTTAAGCTTCTGCCTAATTCTATCGCGCTCCTTTGCGGGCAGTTTATTGAATGCGCGATATCGTTTCCGCGCGATTTCGCGCTGTTCAGGAGTGAGTTGGCTCCACTTCTCAATGCGATCATGGTAGCGCTGTTTCTGCTCGGGGGTCATTTGCGGAAAATGTTTGGCGGTTTGGAGCAGGCGGTTTCGCTGTATCTCGGGCAGGATATCCCACTGCCCTACCATAGGGGCAAGCGCTTCGCGCTGTGTCGGGGTAAGTGAACGCCAGGAAGGCGCTGCAGCACTGCAAGGAAAACTGATCAGTCCCAGCAATAAAAACAAACAAACTGCAAAACCCTGGATGTTAAAAACAGCTCTGTTCATGCGTTGCCGAAATCCGTATATTTAATTTATGAAAACTTCGATCGGCAGGTCGCTCGTCAGAATCGCCACATCCGTGTCGTCAATTTGCTGTTCCTGCACATGCTGCCAGTAACCGGTGCCCGCTAGCAGAATAGAGACAAGCAGTCCTGCGGCGATCCAGGGCGCAGCAGAATGCGGTATCAATCTGTCTATCCAGCGAGCCGTGCTGTGGCCGGAGGCCGAGGAAAGCGTAAAGACGGAAACCCGGGCGGATTGTCTCCCAAGGGCGTTCCGACGCGCGTTGGCCAATGCAGACAAGATCGAGTTATCCATCATTTGAGTGCCTTTTGTCAGCAGATGCGCGATTTTTACTGGATTTAGGTCGTTGCTCATGGCAGTTCTACTCCTTTTGCTTTAAGGGAGACAGCAAGCGCATGAACCGCTCGCGAACAATGGGTTTTTACGCTTCCTTCCGTGCAACCCATCGCCGTAGCCGTCTCAGTCGTATCCATACCCTCCCAGTAACGCAGCAGGAAGGCTTCGCGTTGACGTGGGGGAAGCTTGCCAAGCGCTTGTTCGACCAGCGCAATAATCTGTTTCTGTTTCAAGGATTCGTCGGGAGCTAGCGGCGACGAGTTGTTTTCGCTGTTTTCGAGAACCTCCAGCAGATCAATCTCGTCCTCATCATGCCTGGGCTGCAACGCGGAAAACAGCGATATCCAGGAAGAACGGACTTTCTGTCTGCGGTAGTGGTCGCGTATGCTATTTTGCAGGATACGCTGGAACAACATCGGCAACTCTTCAACCGGCTTGGCGCCGTATTTTTCAGCCAGCTTGAGCATCGAGTCCTGAACGATATCCAGCGCAGCGTGATTGTCTTGCACGGCAAATACCGCGTGCTTAAACGCGCGGCGCTCAACGTTGCTGAGAAATTGGCTTAATTCGTCTGAAGTGCACAAGTTTAATGACCCTTAGGCAGTAAGCATGGTAGCAAATTGCATGATTATCCGCTTGAAACCATACTGTTATAACGGCAATGGTTGACCAAACCGTTGTCAACCTTTATCTTACGCGGTTCTATTTCGTTTAAATCTAAGGTGTTTGTGATGGAGTTGACTGGTGCGGAAATAGCGGTCCGCTGTTTGCAGAAGGAGGGGGTTGAATACATATTCGGCTATCCTGGCGGGGCGGTGTTGCATATTTATGATGCGCTGTTCCAGCAGGATGTTGTCAAGCACATTCTGGTTCGCCACGAGCAAGCAGCTGTACACGCCGCTGATGGTTATGCGCGTTCATCAGAGAAAGTGGGCGTGGCGCTGGTCACTTCCGGTCCTGGAATAACCAATGCGGTAACGGGTATCGCCACTGCCTATATGGACTCGATTCCGCTGGTGGTGATCAGCGGCCAGGTGCCCAGCTTTGCGATTGGCGAAGATGCCTTTCAGGAAGTCGATGCAGTCGGGATAACACGGCCCTGTGTGAAACACAATTTTCTGGTCAAGGACGTGAGGGATATAGCGCCGACCATCAAGAAGGCGTTTTATCTGGCGAAGTCCGGACGTCCGGGACCGGTTCTGGTGGACATACCTAAAGATATTTCGAACCAGAAAGCCGATTTTGCCTATCCGGACAGTGTCAGCATCCGTTCCTACAATCCGGTCGGCAAAGGCGACAGTACACAGATCAAGCGCGCCGTGCAATTGTTACTGGAAGCCAAGCGCCCGATGATTTACAGCGGTGGCGGAGTGGTACTGTCCGATGCTGCTTCTCAATTGACCGATCTTGTGCGCCTGCTCGGCTTTCCTTGCACCACAACGCTGATGGGGCTGGGTGCCTATCCCGCAACTGATAAGCAGTTCGTCGGCATGCCGGGGATGCACGGTACTTATGAAGCGTGTATGGCGATGCAGTATTGCGATGTGTTGCTGGCGGTCGGTGCGCGATTTGACGACCGTGTGGTCGGCAATGTCGAACATTTCGCGCAGGTACCGCGCAAAATCATCCATGTCGATATCGATCCTTCCTCCATTGCCAAACGCGTCAAGGTCGATGTCCCTGTGGTCGGCGATCTGAAGCTGGTGTTGGAACAAATGCTGGAAGAATTGCGCAACAGCAAACAGAAACCGGATGCTATTGAGGCGGCGGCATGGTGGAAGCAGTTGGACGAGTGGCGCGAAAAGGGTGGCGGACTGCGCTACAAGAATTCCACCGAGATCATCAAGCCGCAATTCGTGATTGAAAAACTCTACGAGGTAACCGGCGGCGATGCATACATTACATCGGACGTCGGACAACACCAGATGTGGGCGGCGCAGTATTACAAATTCAGCAAGCCGCGGCGCTGGATCAACTCGGGCGGCCTGGGAACGATGGGTTTCGGCTTGCCTGCCGCGATGGGCGTGCAACTGATCAATCCTGGAGCGACTGTGGCCTGTGTGACGGGTGAAGGCAGCATCCAGATGAATATCCAGGAGCTATCCACCTGCAAGCAGTTTCACCTGCCGATCAAGGTGCTGTCGCTGAATAACCGGTATCTGGGGATGGTGAGGCAGTGGCAGGAGTTCTTCCACGGCAACCGCTATTCCGAATCCTACATGGATGCGTTGCCCGATTTTGTGAAGTTGGCCCAGGCCTATGGACACATCGGGATACGGATCGACAAGCCTTCCGAAGTGGAAGCGGCGCTTAAAGAAGCTTTTGCACGCAAGAACGACCTGGTATTCATGGATTTTCAGACTGATCCGACGGAAAACGTGTTTCCGATGGTGCCGGGCGGCAAGGGCTTGTCTGAAGTGATTTTGTCGGAGGATCTGTAATGCGGCATATCATTTCCCTGTTGATGGAAAACGAGGCGGGCGCCTTGTCGCGCGTGGCAGGTCTGTTCTCTGCCCGCGGTTACAACATCGAGTCACTAGCTGTCGCGCCGACAGAAGATCCGACCCTGTCGCGCATGACCATCGTCACCAGCGGTTCGGATGCGGTCATCGAACAGATCAACAAACAATTGAACAAATTGATCGACGTTGCGGCAGTGATGGATCTGAGCGAAGGAGAGCATCTGGAACGAGAATTGATGCTGGTCAAGGTGCGTGCCGATACGGCGCAGCGGGAGGAGTTGAAGCGTATCACGGATTCATTTCAGGGCAGGGTGATAGACGTTTCGGATCGCACTTTCACCATCGAACTGAGCGATACCTGTGCCAGGTTGGATGATTACCTGCGGGCGATCGGACGCAACCTGATTCTGGAAACGGTGCGATCCGGCGCTTCTGGAATCGGGCGGGGCGAACGGATTTTGAAACTGTAAATTTATAATTTATAAAGAGGGCAATATGAAAGTTTATTACGACAAGGATGCAGATCTTTCACTGATCAAAGGCAGACAAGTGACCATCATAGGTTATGGTTCACAGGGGCATGCTCATGCCCAGAATCTCAAGGAATCCGGAGTCAATGTCACAGTCGGGCTGCGCAAGAGCGGCGTTTCATGGAAGAAGGCCGAAGCGGCAGGCCTGAGGGTTTCCGAAGTGGCGGATGCAGTGAAGGGAGCCGATGTGGTGATGATGCTGCTGCCCGACGAGAACATACCGGACGTCTACAATTCGGAGGTCGCGCCGAATATGAAGGCTGGTGCAGCACTGGCCTTTGCGCATGGTTTCAATGTGCATTACAACCAGGTCGTTCCGCGTTCCGATGTCGATGTCATCATGATCGCGCCGAAAGGGCCGGGGCACACCGTGCGCTCCGAATATCTCAAGGGTGGCGGTGTACCGACCCTGATTGCGGTTTATCAGGACAAGTCGGGCAAAGCCAAGGATATCGCGCTGTCGTACGCGGCAGCCAATGGCGGCACCAAGGGCGGCGTGATCGAAACCAATTTCCGCGAAGAAACCGAGACCGATCTGTTCGGTGAACAGGCGGTATTGTGCGGTGGCGCAGTCGAGTTGGTGAAGGCCGGCTTTGAGACCCTGACCGAAGCGGGTTACGCACCGGAAATGGCCTATTTCGAGTGCCTGCACGAATTGAAGCTGATTGTCGACCTGATGTACGAAGGCGGCATCGCCAACATGAATTATTCGATATCCAACAATGCTGAATACGGCGAATATGTGACGGGACAACGCGTGATCGGCGAGCAGTCGCGTGCCGCGATGAAAGAGTGCCTGAAAAACATTCAGAACGGCTCCTATGCGAAACAATTCATCCTGGAAGGCCGCACCAACTATCCTGAAATGACCGCTCGCAGGCGCCTGAATGCAGAACATCCGGTCGAAAAGGTGGGTAGTCAACTTCGTGCAATGATGCCCTGGATCAGCAAGAACAAACTGGTTGATCAATCGAAAAACTAGCCGCATATCGAAGATCGCTGGTTGCATGCCGGGTCCGGCGTACAACCAGCCGGATCGGCAATCAACTTGCGACCTGAAACAGGATCAATGGATCATCTTTACACCATCTCGGACGGCGAATCGAGCGCAGCCCAGATTGCTGCCCTGGAAGCATTCAAGATACTCAATATGAAGGGATGTATGCGGGCAGGCCTTTCCTGTCTGGCAATGATGCCGCAAAAGGGTTAGGCTGAATATATGGATGAATTTGATACCCGTAAATCGATGAATCTGCGCAAGCGCGGAATTTATCTGCTACCGAATCTGTTTACAACCGGCGCACTTTTTGCCGGTTTTTATGCGATTGTGCAGGCAATGAATGCCCATTTTGAGCATTCCGCTGTGGCAATCTTTATTGCCATGGTTCTGGACGGACTGGACGGGCGTGTGGCCAGGTTGACGCATACGCAAAGCGAATTCGGTGCGGAATACGACAGCCTGTCGGATATGGTTTCATTTGGTGTGGCCCCTTCGCTGGTGGTATACGAATGGGCGCTGAAAGGTTTGGGGAAATGGGGCTGGTTTGCCGCTTTCATATATTGCGCATCGACTGCGTTGAGATTGGCGCGCTTCAACACGAATATCGATGTGGTGGACAAACGCTATTTTCAGGGCCTGCCCAGTCCTGCGGCGGCAGCGCTGATCGCCGGTTTTGTCTGGGTGATGAACGACCACGACATAAGCGGCGAATCCATTCATTGGTATGCTGCGGTACTTGCGGTGTTTGCCGGTTTGAGCATGGTCAGCAATCTCCCGTACTACAGCTTCAAGGATTTCAACATGCGCAAAAGCGTCCCGTTTGTGGCGATCGTTCTGGCCGCGCTGTTCTTCATTTTCATTTCCAGCTACCCGCCCGGCGTGCTGTTCGGTTTGTTCCTGTGTTATACCCTGTCAGGCTACGTGCTATGGGTCTGGCGCAAAAGACTGAAACACAGGCCTATTGCATGAGCCGCTAAAACTGGTTATATTCGTGCCATGCATTTTTCTACCCACATTGCAAGACTCCACTCCACGTTCAGCCTGATGGCTGCGCTGCTGCTGCGCGGCGCGCGCTAATCTTATACCCCCCACAAGTTTGAAATAAGCGCGGTAACCCAGACGGTTCCGCAGGCTGAATCTATTTTCATTGGAGAATATCATGACGGAAAAACTGATAATTTTTGATACCACATTGCGCGATGGCGAGCAGAGTCCCGGTGCGGCAATGACCCGGGAAATGAAAATGCGCATCGCGCGCCAACTGGAAAAGCTGGGCGTGGATATCATCGAGGCAGGTTTTGCGGCAGCCAGTCCGGGAGATTTCGAGGCTGTAAAGGCGATTGCCGAGAGTATCAAGGACTCGACGGTATGTTCGTTGGCCCGCGCAATCGAGAACGACATACGCCGTGCCGGAGAAGCCGTCCGGCCAGCCAGGTCGGGACGTATCCACACCTTTATCGCGACCAGCCCGATCCATATGCAGCATAAGCTGCGCATGAATGAAGACCAGGTTGTTGAACGTGCTGTGAGCGCGGTGAAGTGGGCCCTGGAATATACCGATGATGTGGAATTTTCGGCAGAGGATGCCGTGCGCTCCGACATGAACTTCCTGGTGCGGGTGTTCGATGCGGTGATACAGGCCGGTGCGAAGACGCTGAACGTGCCGGATACCGTGGGTTATTCCATTCCGGCGGCATGGGGGGAGCGCATCAAACAGTTGATCGAACGCGTGCCCAACTCGGACAAGGTGGTCTGGTCCACGCATTGCCATAACGATCTCGGTTTGGCGGTGGCCAATTCCTTGTCCGCCGTGATGAATGGCGTGCGCCAGGTTGAGTGCACCATAAACGGACTCGGGGAACGTGCCGGAAATGCATCTCTTGAAGAAATCGTGATGGCGGTCAAAACACGCCGCGATATATTCAAACTGGATACGCGCATCAACACCGCCCAAATCGTGCCGACCTCCAAGCTGGTTTCCAGCATCACCGGATATCCGGTTCAGCCGAACAAGGCTATCGTCGGGGCAAATGCCTTTGCTCACGAGTCCGGTATTCATCAGGATGGCGTACTGAAGCATCGTGAAACTTACGAAATCATGCGTGCCGAAGATGTGGGTTGGAATGCCAACAAGCTTACCCTGGGCAAGCTTTCCGGGCGAAATGCATTGCGCCAGCGTTTTGCCGCGCTGAATATCGAGTTTCCTTCGGAAGATGCCTTCAATGCCGCTTTTCACCGTTTCAAGGAACTGGCGGATCGCAAAAACGAGATTTTTGACGAGGACCTGCAGGCTCTGGTCAGTGACGAAGCGGTGTCCCAGATCAACGAGCACTATCGTCTGGTCGCCATGGGGGCACATTCGGAAACCGGGGTATTGCCGGTCGCGCGTGTCGTGATGAGTATAGATGGCAGGGAATACCAGGCTGACGCGCAGGGAGGCGGACCGGTGGATGCTACTTTCAAGGCGATAGAGCAGATTGTGAATAGCGGCGGCGCCCTGCAATTGTATTCGGTGAACAACATTACCAGCGGCACCGATGCTCAGGGCGAAGTGACGGTTCGGCTGTCCAAAAACGGGCGCATCGTGAATGGCCAGGGTGCAGATACCGATATTGTGGTTGCATCCGCCAAGGCATACCTGAATGCATTGAACAAATTGCACAGCAGGCTGGAACGGGCCCATCCGCAAGTGTGATTTTATGCCGGTTGGGCAAAAAACCAGAATCGCGGTGCACGATTGAATTCATTGGTAGGCGGGCTGCAAGCCGGGAAATCTATGGATTTCCCGGCCTGCCAATAAATACTTACCATTTATGGAAACAGGGCTTATAATTTAGCCCGGTGTTCAGAGTTATTCCGTACCCGTGGATTATTCGTTAACTGAATTGCAAAACACGGGTGGGTGTATATCCTGTCCCAAACTTCTTAATTACCCGGGGGTATAAAATGTAAGGCGTAGCGATATTCTTTGTTTGCATGTTTCTCCTTGTCGGAGTGATCATCGTCATGGATGATGGACAATGGGACAGAAAAAAATAATCAGTCCGATACCGGGTTGATAAATGTCCATTCATGACTGGTCTTGATTGGGGTTGGTTGTGAAATCACATTTAAAAAGGCTGGCACTCGTTGCCAGCCTTTTTTATTTTCAATGATCCTGGTGGATTCGGTTTTCTGGCTGGGCTCAGCGGACATTGAAAGGTCGGTGCACTTGTTTTGGGACACAGCTTAAATGACTGAATTATCGAGGAAAGGTTTAATCATGAAAAAACAATTATCTTTGCTATGTGTCTTGGGTTGTTTTGTTCAGCCAGTCTGGGCTGCGGATATCAATTCACTGGGGAATCTTGCGCAACCTGCTTTCAAGGATTTCGCGGATGATCTGGGTGCGGCGCTCAGCTACAAGCCCATCACACCGACAGCACCATTGGGGATTACCGGCTTTGATATCGGCTTGGAAGCAACCTCGACCAAAATCAGAAATCTGGGCGCGGCCACAAACAACAGTTCCTCGACTAACCTGGTCGTGCCCAAACTGCACGTCTACAAGGGATTGCCGCTTGGCTTCGATATCGGCGCCTTTTATTCAGCGGTTCCCACCACCAATATAAAGTTTTATGGCGGGGAATTGCGCTACGCAATACTTGAAGGTGGCATGGCTGTTCCGGCAGTCGGGATACGGGGCGCATTGACCAAACTGACCGGTGTGAATCAACTGGACCTGAATACGAAAAGCCTGGACGTTTCGATTTCAAAAGGCTTCGCGATATTCACCCCGTATGCAGGGGTAGGAACGGTCTGGGTCGACGGTACACCGAATGGAATTTCAGGATTGACCAAGGTGTCAGACCGTGAGAATAAAGTTTTTGCAGGTGGCAACCTCAATTTTGGGGTGGCGAACGTTGCACTGGAATATGACAAGACGGGTTCGGCACCTTCATACAGTGCCAAACTGGGATTTCGCTTCTGAAGGAGACGCAGCTTGGAGTTGGTTGAAACGGGCGAATAAGGGGATGACTTATTCGCCCGCTCTCAATGTGGCCAGCGCACAGAGAGCAGGTTCGGATATGCTTTCTGGGAAATTCAGCCGCCTGATTTGCCCGCCACTGCGCACATCAATTCCATCGCAATCCAGGCCTATCGCCTGGAAATCCATCGCATCGATTCCATTCTGGTGCAACAACTGCAACAGCAAGTTGTTCTGTCGCGAATTCAGTTCCGCGAGCAGCATATCTTCACGTTCGGCGAATGTTTTGGCCTGAGTGACAGCGTAATTATCCATATCGATCCAGTGTATCTTCCCAAATCCGCCGATGTAGCGGATGGCAATCGGGCGAATTCGGTAAAAAGAAAAATCCTGCATCGGGTAGCAGCTTTGCGCTTCCGCGAAGTAGCGCAAATAGCGCAATCCGGCCTGATTTCGGTCCGGTTCGGGCATGGCATTGCCGATTACCGTTGCACGGCCCTGTGACTGGATCTCGGGGCTGCGCTGATCATGGGTGATCAGGCTCACTCGCGGGTTGTAACGGATGTTCCTGGTATGTTCGGCGAGCGAGCTGACAAAGACAAGCAGGCTGCCATCGTGGTCCACCAGATAGGGTGTAATCGAGCCGAATGGGTAACCGTCCAGCTTTTTCGACTGGGTGCACAACGCGCCATAGCGATGGCCGCGCAGCAGCCGGCGCGCTTCGTGTGCAATCATGCTGACAATTTCAGCGCAGTTTCAGCCAGCCGGCGGCCCAGCGCGATGCAAAGTTTCTTTTCGGACCCGGAAACCGGCAGGTCATTGCCAAGACCTGACACATGGCTGGCGCCATAGGGAGTGCCGCCAGTCTGTGTGGAAGAGAGCTCGGGTTCGGCATACGGCAGCCCGACGATGATCATGCCGTGATGCAGCAGCGGCAGCATCATTGACAGCAAAGTGCTTTCCTGGCCGCCATGCATGGTGCCTGTTGAGGTGAACAGTGCGGCAGGTTTGCCGACCAGCGTGTGTTGCATCCATAATCCGGCCGTGCCATCCCAGAAGTATTTCAGAGCGGAGGCCATGTTTCCGAAGCGCGTCGGGCTGCCCAGCGCCAGGCCGATGCATTCTTCGAGATCGCGCAATTCGACATAGGGAGCGCCGCTTCCCGGGATATCCGGTTCAGTCTTTTCGCAAACCGCGGAAATTTTGGGTACAGTGCGTAACCGGGCGCGTGTGCCGTCGATTTGCTCGACGCCACGCGCGATCAATTGCGCCATTTGCCGGGTCGCACCATGCTGGCTGTAATACAGGATCAGGATATCTTTGCTGGTTGACATGGCCGAATTATAGGGAAACTGCCGGACTATGCTTAAAAATTTTAAAGATATTCGTGCCCTGGTCAATTTCATTGCAGTGCGCTTTTCCCGTGATCGATGTACTGAAACCGCTGCGAGCCTGACGTTCACCACCCTGTTGTCGCTGGTTCCGCTGATGACCATCGCGCTGACCATGTTCTCCGCATTTCCGGTGTTCGAGGATTTTTCCATCCATATCAAGACCTATCTGCTGGAGAACCTGATGCCGGATACCGCCGGCGTGGTGATTACCCGATATATGGAACAATTCACCGAAAGTGCAACCCGCCTCACCACGGTCGGGTTAGGATTTCTGGGCCTGACAGCGATGATGATGATGCTGACCATAGACCGGACGTTCAACGTGATATGGGGGGTAAAGCGGCCACGCCCGCTGGTCAAACGGCTGGTGGTCTACTGGGCGGTGCTGACCCTCGCACCGCTGCTGGTCGGGGTAAGTTTGTCACTGACTTCCTGGCTGGTCGGTTTGTCCATGGGCTATGCCAAGCATATTCCAGTGTTCGGCATAGAGACGCTCAAAATATTGCCGGTATTGCTGACCATGCTCGCATTCACGCTGATGTTCCGGCTGATACCGAACCGCTATGTGCCGCGTCGCCATGCGCTGATCGGCGCATTTGTCGCGGCAGTGCTTTTCGTGACCATGAACCGGATATTCGGCTATTACGTCAGCCACTTCCCGACTTACAAGCTGGTGTATGGCGCTTTTGCCAGTGTGCCGATCTTTCTGATGTGGATATACCTGTCCTGGCTGACCATATTACTGGGTGCCGAAATCACCGCATCGTTGTCGCATTGGCGGACTCCTGCGATGCATCAGCCATCATCCGCGATTCGTTTGCTGGATGCGTTGCGAATACTGAAATCCATGATCAGCGGATTCGAGCAGGGCAAGGTGAGCATTTTCCCGCAGATGGCCAGGTCACTGCGTATCGGCTACGACGAACTGGAAGCGATATTAGAGAAGCTGGCCGGCGCCGGCATGGTACGGAAGGCGGAAGGGCAGGGCTGGCTGCTGATGCGTGACGGCAACCGGATTCGCGCGAAGGAACTGCTGAATTTGTTCGTGCTGGACCTCGGTTCGCTGCCTGCCGGTCCGGCCGGCGATCCATTGCGGGAATGGCTTGCGATATGCACCGGGCAACTCGAACAAAACACCGATATCTCCCTGAAGGAACTCTTTGCAAGGGAGGAACAATGACTGCTTGCCCGGCACAGCCAATTGCGTTTTAATGCGCAGCGATTTGTCGCCGAGAATCTGGGGATAAGATGAAACTTCTGGAAACTATTTTTGAAGGCGTGCTATGGAACAGCCGTTTTGTGATTATTGCGGCGGTGATCGGCAGCCTGCTTGCCGGCTTCGCGATTTTTTACATGGCGACGGTTGATGTGGTCAACCTGTTCATGCATGCGCTGCATTATGCAAGTTCCGGCCTGACCGACGAAGCGCGCAAGACTTTGCACGACAGCACCGTAACTCATATCGTCGAGGTGGTGGACGGCTACCTGCTGGCCACGGTGATGCTGATATTTTCGCTGGGTCTCTACGAACTGTTCATCAGCGACATTGATCAGGCGCATGGCAACAAGGCATCCAGCAAGATACTCGTCATCACCAGCCTGGATGACCTCAAGACCAGGCTGGCAAAAGTGATATTGATGATACTGATCGTGACCCTGTTCCAGGAGGCGATCAACATGAAGCTGACCACCCCGCTGGATCTGGTATATCTCGGTGCGAGCATTGCGCTGATCGCGCTTGCGCTCTATTTCAGCCATGCGGCCGAATCGGGCCACGCCGGTCCATCAGGCCAGGTTGATTCAGGAAAGCAAGGCCGCTGACCCGATAGCCGCAATTCGCCGCGCTGGCGTTATCGGCGCGTGCACCGTATAGCCGGTTCTGTCAGCTGGTGGGGATCTGGAAATTGCTGACCGTGCGGGGCGGCATCGCCCAGTGGTTGTGCCAGGCGGCGCGCACCAGATTCGGATACCCCGGTCGTCCCAGCGTGCCGTTATAGCGACCCAGCGCGCGAAACAGATTGCCCTTTTCGATATCCAGGTAATGGCGCAGGATGGTGCAGCCGTAGCGCAGGTTGACGCGAAGTTGGAACAGGTCCTGCCCTTTTGTGCCGATTTCCCTTACCCAGAATGGCATCACCTGCATGTAGCCGCGTGCACCGGAATTGGATATTGCATACTTGTTGAAACTGCTTTCTACCTCGATCAGGCCTAGTACCAGTTGTGGATCGAGGCCGGCGCGGGTGGCTTCATAGTGCACCGTTTTAAGGAAATGCAGGCGGTATTCCTCGTCGGGCATGGTTTTTTGCAAACGCTGCGACATTTGGTTTAGCCAGAAATCTGCATCGTATTGTGTCGCGAAAGCGAGTTTCGGCTCAGCCTGGTCCGACACGCTGTGCTGCAACAGCGCGCGGACACTGGCGGAAAGCGGCGTGTAGATTTGTCCGCCGGCCTGTGCTGCAGACGCAAACAGCAAACCGGCCGCGCAGAAAAGCGCGGGAAATCTCTTCAGCAATGGCGGTCGGATCAATCGCATATCCTTGATTTTACGAAGTCCAGCGCATTTTGCAAGGGAAAGGATTGCGCGGCGGTTTCGTGCCTGCCCTGATATTCGAGCAGGCCGTCTTTCAATCCGCGTTCGCCGATCACGATGCGGTGCGGAATTCCGATCAGTTCCATGTCTGCAAACATCACTCCCGGCCTGTCTTCGCGGTCGTCCAGCAATACCTCGATTCCGGCCGCCTGCAGATCGGCATACAGTTTTTCCACGGTATTGCGCACCGCCTCGCTCTTGCCCATGCCGATCGGCACGATGGCAAGCTGGAACGGCGCCATTGCGGTCGGCAGCATAATGCCGCGTTCGTCGTAATTCTGCTCGATGGCCGCGGCAACGATGCGCGACACGCCGATGCCGTAGCAGCCCATCTCGATGATTTGCACCTTGCCCTGCGCGTCGAGGAAAGTGGCTTTCAGCGCTTCAGCATATTTGGTGCGCAGCTGGAAGATATGGCCGACTTCGATGCCGCGGCAAATCTCCAGTGTTCCTTTTCCGTCCGGCGATGGGTCGCCCGTGACGGCGTTGCGTATGTCCGCCACCAGATCGGGTTCGGGCAGGTCGCGTCCCCAGTTCACGCCGGCGATGTGGAATTTCGGTTTGTTTGCACCCGCAACAAAATCGCTCATCATCGACACGGTCCGGTCGGCAATGACACGAATCCTGGTGCGATCTATGCCGACCGGCCCGAGAAAACCGGGCGGACTGCCAAACTGGGCGCGTATCTCGTCTTCCGTGGCAAAACGGAAATCCGCCAGCCCCGGCAGCTTGCTGACCTTGACTTCATTCAGGCTGTGGTCTCCGCGTATCAGCAGGATATGCAGCTTGTCATTGGCGACCAGGGCCAGCAGCTTCACGGTGCGCAGCAACGGGATACCCAGCAGTTCCGCGACCTGTTCGCAAGTGGTTTGTTTGGGCGTTTCCAAATCACGCATCGTTTCTGCCGGAGCGGCGCGCGCGGTCGTGGGTGCTACGGCCTCGGCCAGTTCGACATTCGCGGCATAATCGGATACAGGGCAGTAGGCCAATGCGTCTTCGCCGGAATCCGCCAGCACATGGAACTCGTGCGAACCGCTGCCGCCGATCGCGCCGGTATCGGCAGCTACGGCACGGAATTTCAGGCCAAGGCGGGTGAAGATGCGCGTATAGGTTTCATGCATGGCACGGTAGGTTTTTTCCAGGCTTGCATAATCCGCATGGAACGAGTACGCATCCTTCATCATGAATTCCCGCGCGCGCATCACGCCGAAGCGCGGCCTAACTTCATCGCGAAACTTGGTCTGGATCTGGTAGAAGTTGACAGGCAACTGGCGGTAGCTGCGAATTTCGCGGCGCGCAATATCGGTGATCACTTCCTCGTGGGTCGGCCCAAAACAGAAATCATTGCCGTGCCGGTCTTTGATCTTGAGCATTTGCGGGCCGAACACTTCCCATCTCCCGCTCTCCTGCCACAGTTCGGCGGGCTGAACGGCCGGCATCAGCAATTCGATTCCGCCGCTGCGATTCATTTCATCGCGCACGATATTCTCAACCTTGCGCAGAACGCGCAAACCAAGCGGCATCCAGGTATAAAGACCGCTGGCCAGTTTCTTGATATATCCGGCGCGCAGCATCAGCTTGTGGCTGGCAAGCTCGGCTTCCGAGGGGGCTTCCTTAAGCGTGGAGATGAAAAATTGTGAGACGCGCATGGTGAGTACAGTCTGGTTTTTGAATTTGGTACGTGATTTTACAGGGAATGCCGCTATTCCGGTACGTTGCGGAGTCGGCGGATAGCGGTATCCCTTTTCATTGAAGTGGAAATGTGAAAGAATCAAGGCATTGAAATTAACCGAGTAGAGTGACAAATGATAGACCGAGACGGCTACCGCCCGAATGTCGGAATTATCATCACGAACCACAGGAATCAGGTGCTTTGGGGCAAGCGGGTCAGGCAACATGCATGGCAATTTCCGCAGGGCGGCATCCAGCATGGCGAAACCCCGGAGCAGGCGATGTACCGCGAGTTGCACGAAGAAGTCGGCTTGATGCCGGAGCATGTGAAGATACTCGGACGAACCCGGGAATGGATGCGTTACGAGGTTCCGCAAAGCTGGAGCAAACGTGAATCGCGCGGTGGCTATCGCGGACAAAAGCAGATATGGTTTTTGCTGCTCCTGGTTGGTCGTGATTGCGATGTCTGCCTGCGTGCCAGTCCGCATCCGGAATTTGATGCGTGGCGCTGGAACAATTACTGGCTGGACATCAATGCCGTAATCGAATTCAAGCGTGAAGTGTACACGATGGCGCTTAAGGAACTGGCCAGCTATCTGCCCGCTCCGAAAGGCAATCCGGCGCATCTCCAGCACGCTCACCGGTAGTTCCATTTCGTTCAATGAGGAGAAGGTCTTGATCAAGGAATACAACGCGCTGCAATCTTTCCGTCTGAAACCCGGATCTTCCTTCGTGCGTCCGGCGCAGAAACTTCCGGAGCGGGTCAAACTGGGCGATCCCGCATTGGACGTGATGACCGATCTGCACAAGGTGTCGGTGGTGAGTGTCCGCACCAGAACTTCGATGGACAAGGCCAATGCCAAGATGATTCGCTATGGGGTTCGTCTGCTGCTGGTGCTGGACGATAACGATCAGGTGGCAGGCTTGCTGACTGCGACGGATGTGCTGGGGGAAAAGCCGATGCGTTTCCTGCAGAATATGGGCGGAACCCATGCAGACATCTTGGTGCGCGATATCATGACCACCCAGCGCGACCTGGAAGTGATGAAAATCGAAGATGTGCAGAATGCCAAGATCGGGAACATCGTTGCCAGCCTGAAACATTCACATCGGCAACATGCGCTGGTGGTCGCTGAAGGTGACGATGGCAAGCAGTCGGTGTGCGGCCTGTTCTCCCTTACCCAGATTGCCCGTCAATTGGGTGCGCAGGTTCAGAGTTTTGAACTGGCGCATACCTTCGCCGAAATCGAGGCGGCGATTCCGCACGGCTGATATATCCGGGCGGCGTGCAACCGTCAGTGTTTGCCGGTGCTGCCGAAACCGCCGTCGCCGCGTTCGCTCAACGGAAATTCCTCCACCAGATTGAATGTCGCCTGCATCACCGGCACGACCACCAATTGCGCCATGCGCTCCATCGGCATCAGCGTGAACGGTATCTGGCTACGGTTCCACAGCGAAACGAAAATCTGTCCCTGGTAATCCGAATCGATCAGACCGACCAGGTTGCCGAGCACGATGCCGTGCTTGTGCCCCAGGCCGGAGCGCGGCAATATCATCGCGGCATAACCCGGATTGCCCAGATGTAACGCGATGCCGCTGGGGATCAGTTCGCACTGCTTGGGCTGAATCACCAGATTGTGTTCAATGCAAGCGCGTAAATCGATCCCGGCGGAACCCGGCGTCGCGTAACCGGGCATATGTTCCTGCAAGCGGTGATCCAGGATTTTGACATCGACGGAGATGTGTTCCGTTCCGGCTGGTTGTTTCATTTCCTGCTCCTCGAACTGTGTTGCGCGATATGTTGCATCAGTAACCTTGCCAGCGTCAGTTTGTCCGCGCGAGGAAGCGTCAGCGTGCCGCTGTCTTCGAACAATACCAGCTCGTTTTCATCGCTGCCAACGGCCTGCTGCACCAGATTGCCGACCAGCAAGGGAAGTTTCTTGGCACGGCGCTTCTGTTCGGCATATTCGGCCAGATTCTCGCTTTCGGCCGCGAAACCCACGCAATACGGGGCGGCTGTCAGGCCGGCCACATAGCCTAGAATGTCCGGGTTGGGGACGAGTTCCAGAGCAAGGTTCTCCGAGCTTTTCTTGATCTTCCGTGTGCCGGGCCGGGCGACGCGGTAATCGGCCACCGCTGCGACGCTGATGAATATATCGCAATTGCCGACATGCTGCTTTACCGCCTCGAACATCTGTTCGGCGTTTAGCACATCCACGTTTGGCATGCCCTGCGGTTTCGCGAGTGATGTCGGACCGGAAATCAGCATGACTTCCGCACCCAGTTCATGGGCGGCCTGCGCGACCGCGTATCCCATCTTGCCGGAGCTGCGATTCGTGATGCCGCGCACCGTGTCGATCGCCTCGTAGGTCGGGCCGGCGGTGACCAGTATCCGTTTGCCGGAAAGAATTTTTGGTGCAAAGAAGGCAGCGATGTCTTGTGCCAAATGCGCTGCTTCGCGCAGCCTTCCCGCGCCTTCCTCGCCGCACGCCTGCGTGCCGCTGTCCGGGCCCAGCACCTGCACGCCGTCCGCAGCCAGTTGTGCAACGTTGCGCCGGGTGGCCGCATTCGCCCACATCTCGCGGTTCATTGCGGGCGCGATCAGCAGCGGGCACGCACGCGCCAGGCAGAGTGTGGACAGCAAATCATCCGCAAGCCCGTGCGCCAGCTTGGCGATGAAATCGGCGCTCGCGGGCGCGATCACGATTGCATCCGCGGCGCGTCCAAGGCTGATGTGCGGCATGCCGTTCGGCACAACCGGATCCCACTGGCCGGTCAGTACCGGCTTCCCGGACAGACCCTGCATCGTGGTCGGCGTGATGAAATGGCAAGCCGCTTCGGTCATCACGACTTGCACCTCAAAGCCCCGTTTGATCAGCAGGCGCAGCAGTTCAGCCGCCTTGTAGGCTGCGATGCCGCCGGTAATGCCCAGAAGGAGGCGTTTGCCCGGATTGGACAGATCGGTTGGCACGGTGCGTTTTGTGGTCGCTTGTTCCATAATGCCGTACATATTAACAAGAATCAGCTCCATCTGGGCTGGGAGGGGTATATGGCGATCCCGGATTGGCCGGAAGGCGAACGGCCGCGCGAGAAGCTGTTAAGCCGCGGCGCAGCTGCACTCTCCGATGCTGAGTTGCTGGCGATCTTCCTGCGCACCGGCGTGACGGGCAAAAGCGCGGTGGATCTGGCGCGCGAACTGGTCGCCCGGTTTGGCGGACTGACGCAATTGTTTTCCAGCAGCGAAGCGGATTTTTGCGCTGTGCACGGTATGGGCCAGGCAAAGTATGTGCAATTGCAGGCGGTACTGGAAATGTCCCGGCGTGCGCTCAGCGAGGAACTGCATCGGGGCGATGCGCTCAATTCGCCGCGTGTGGTGCGCGATTATTTGCAGCTATTGCTCGGCGGGAGACAGCATGAGGTTTTTCTGGTGCTATTCCTGGATACCCAGCATCGCGTGATTGCCTCCGAGGAACTGTTCCGCGGCACGCTCAGCCAGACCAGCGTGTATCCGCGTGAGGTGGTCAAGCGCGCGCTGGCGCGCAATGCCGCCGCCGTCATTCTTGCCCACAATCATCCCTCCGGTGTCGCCGAACCAAGCCAGTCGGACAAACTGCTGACCGATGCGTTAAAACAGGCATTGAGTCTGGTGGATGTGAGCGTGCTGGATCACTTCGTGGTGGCTGCGGGACAAACGCTGTCCTTCGCGGAAAAAGGATTGCTCTGACCTGCACGATGGCCAGCAGCCTGCTGCATCAACGGCAGGATGCCATGAAAAATTGAATTGCGTTTTGCGCCACATCAGCTGATACGCCGGGTTTATCCCCCTGCTATTTAGTAGAATGGTAAGCGTAAGAATTGATCCTTTGGTTGGATCGGTTTTCTGACGCTTTGCGCAATTACTAGGGGTGTAGTGCGATGAAATTAGCAAATTCGGCATGCTGGCTGTTATTGGGTTTTATGCTGGCTGCAAACGGTGCAAATGCCCAGGACACTGCCGGGGCACCAAGCCAGGCAGCCGGCCAGAACAGCCAGAAGCCTGCAAAAACCGATGAAAAAGAACAAATGCTCGCAGATGCCGAAGCCTTGATGAAGGCAGGCAAGCCAGAGCTTGCCTACAAGCTGCTCGAACCTTTCGAGTTCGAACGTTCCGGCGAGGTGCGCTTCGATTATCTGATCGGTATAGCGGCACTGGATAGCGGCAAGCCGGACAAGGCCACACTCGCGCTCGAGCGGGTGCTGGCCGAGGATCCGAATTACGCCGGTGCACGCATTGAAATGGCGCGAGCCTATTTTCAGCTCGGGGATATGCAGCGCGCAAAGACCGAGTTTGAAACCGTGCTGGACGAAAATCCGTCCGATGCGTCGCGCGTCACGATACAGGAATATCTGGACGACATTGCGGAGCGGGAATCCAGGACGCATATCAGCGGTTATGTCGAGGGCAAGGTCGGACGTGATACCAACGTCAATAACGCTTCCGATTTCCCGAATAATGTAATTACGCCAACGCTTGTTCAGGGCAGCGAGGAATTGCCCGACAATTATCTGGGAGTGACCGCGGGCGGCGAAGTCAATCACGACCTGAATGCCGATTTCCGGCTGTATGCAGGAGCGGATATCAGCAAGCGCAATTACTACCAGCAAAAGAATTATGATTCGTTCGGTGCAGAAGAGCGCGCCGGCATGATCTATGGCACGGAAACCAACCGCTACCGGGTCGGCCTGTTGGGAGGGCAGAACTCGCTGGGCGCGGCGCGATACTACGATACAGCCGGCGTGAACGGGGAATGGCGACATATGCCCTCTGCCAGCAAGCAGATCAGCCTGTTCGGCCAGTATGTAAGGTACCGTTATGCCGATCCCGCGCTGCAGCTGAACGACATCAATCAGCTCGTCGCGGGTGTCGGCGTGTTGCGTATCCTTGGTGATGGAAAGTCGGCACTGTCAGGCAGTTTTTACCTGGGAACCGAGAGCGATGTCGGGCCGGCGACGGCAGCCAGACCCGCGGGTGGGCGGACAGATGGCGCAAAGCATTTTGTCGGCCTTCGCGCCGGCGGACAGGCGGCCGTGGGTGGCAGTGTGAAGCTGTTCTTCAGTGCGGGCGAACAAGTCGGCTATTTCGGCAATGAGAATCCGGTCATATCCGGTCACCGCCTGGATCGACTGGGTGACCTGACCATAGGGATCGACTGGTATCTGGATAATCTCTGGATGGTGCGCCCGCAGCTGGTGCGTTATATCAACACGTCGAATATTGCCGCGTATTCCTATGACCGGAACGATTACGCGGTGACGATACGGCGCAGTTTCAAATAGCCTGATTGATCGCGCCTGCACTCATGCAGGCGCCGCGAATGGCGCGGAAAGTCGGATACCGACAACCGGGGAGCACTGATATGCTCTTCCGCCTGGACCAGCCCGCAATCGAGGCTGCATTCATGGCGGACGACGATCAGACCCGTTTCGCCAGCGTGGCCGCTTTGCCGATATAGGTTTGCGGCGACAGTTTCAGCAGTCGCTGCTTTTCCGGTTCGGGGATGTCCAGTGTGCTGATGAAAGCTTGCAGCGACGCGCGGTTGATTCCATCCTTGCCGCGCGTCAATTCCTTGAGCTTGTCATAGGCGTTCTCGATGCTATAGCGGCGCATCACGGTCTGGATCGGTTCGGCCATCACTTCCCAGCTTGCGTCCAGGTCCTCGGCCAGGCGGGCGGGATTGGCTTCCAGCTTGTTCAGTCCCTTCAGGCAGGACTCGTAGGCGAGCAGCGTGTAGCCGAGCGCCACGCCCATGTTGCGCAAAACCGTCGAGTCGGTCAGGTCGCGCTGCCAGCGGGAAATCGGCAGCTTATCGCTGAGGTGGCGCAGCAGCGCATTGGCGAGGCCGAGGTTTCCCTCGGAATTCTCGAAGTCGATCGGGTTGACCTTGTGCGGCATGGTGGAAGAACCGACTTCACCCTCGACCACCTTCTGTTTGAAATAGCCGAGCGATATGTAACCCCAGATATCGCGGTTCAGGTCGATCAGGATGGTGTTGATGCGCGCGTATGCATCGAACAGTTCAGCCATGTAGTCGTGCGGTTCGATCTGCGTGGTGTACGGGTTGAACACCAGGCCGCGCGCGCTGACAAAACGTTCCGCGATACCTGCCCAGTCGACCTCAGGGTAGGCCGCCAGGTGCGCGTTGTAGTTGCCCACTGCGCCGTTGATCTTGCCGAGTATCGCGGTATCGGCCACGCGCCGTTCTGCGCTTTGCAAACGATACACTACATTGGCCATTTCCTTGCCCAGCGTGCTCGGCGTCGCAGTCTGGCCGTGGGTTCGGCACAGCATCGGCAGCTCGGCGTGCTGGTGGGCGATGCTCTTCAACCGCGCGATCAGCACGTTCAGTGTCGGGAGCATCACGGCATCGCGGGCAGTTTTGAGCATCAGCGCGTGGCTGAGATTGTTGATGTCTTCCGAGGTGCATGCGAAATGGATGAATTCGAGCACCCCGGCTGTTTCCGGGTTGCCCGACAGTTTGTCGCGCAGCCAGTATTCGACGGCTTTCACATCGTGGTTGGTGGTGGCCTCGATGGTCTTGATCGCAAGCGCATCGTGCTCGCAGAAATTTTTGTTGAGCGCGTCGAGTTGCGCGACGGTGGCAGCGGAAAACGGCGCGACTCCGGCGATATCCGGCTGCGCGCCGAGCGCCTTGAGCCATTCGATTTCGATCAGCACGCGAAAGCGTATCAGGCCGAATTCGCTGAAATAAGCGCGCAACGCATCGACCTTGCCGTGGTAGCGGCCATCCAGCGGGGACAGGGCGGTGAGTTTGGTGAGTGTGGTCATGTCGACACCTTCGAGCGGTAGAACGCGTATTTTACGCGAATCAGGCTTGTCCTTGCTCGATGATCGCACCGCCGAGACAAATCTCGCCGTCATAGACCACCACCGATTGCCCGGGCGTGACGGCCCATTGCGCATCAGCGAATGTGAATTCGCAGGTACTGCCGGAGAAGTTCGTGATGCGGCACGGCGCATCGGCCTGGCGATAGCGTGTCTTGGCAGCGTAGGAATGACCGGCTGACGGCGCGCTGCCGCTGATCCAATGACTGTCCAGCGCGGTCAGGCCAGTGCTGAGCAACGCGGGATGATCGTGTCCCTGTACCACGATCAGGCGGTTGTTCGCAATATCCTTGCCGCAGACGAACCACGGCTCACCCGTGGCTTCCCTGGCGCCGCCGATGCCCAGCCCCTGGCGCTGTCCGAGGGTATAGAACGATAGCCCGATATGCGGGCCGACCTGCTTGCCTTCCGGCGTGACCATCTCGCCCGGCCGGGTGGGCAGGTAGCGGCTCAGGAATTCGCGGAACGGGCGCTCGCCGATGAAGCAGATGCCGGTGCTGTCGCGTTTGGCATGGTTGGACAAACCGTGCCGTTCGGCGATGCTGCGCACTTCCGATTTCAGCAGGCCGCCAAGCGGGAACATCGCTCGGCTCAACTGCGCCTGATTCAGGCGGTGCAGGAAATAGCTCTGGTCCTTGCTCGAATCGCTGGCCTTGAGCAACTGGAACAATCCGTCCATCTTGCGCACCCGGGCATAATGGCCGGTCGCAATGGTGTCCGCCCCCAGCTGTATGGCGTGGTCGAGAAATGCCCTGAACTTGATCTCGGCATTGCACAGGATGTCTGGGTTGGGCGTGCGGCCGGCCTGGTATTCGCGCAGGAATTCGCTGAACACGCGTTCCTTGTATTCCTTCGAGAAATTGACCGCTTCGATCGGGATGCCGATGGTGTCGGCAACCGACACCGCGTCAATCAAATCCTGGCGCGACGAGCAATACGCTTCATTGTCGTCGTCCTCCCAATTCTTCATGAACAGGCCGACCACGTCGTATCCCTGTTGCTTGAGCAGCAAGGCGGTCACGGAAGAGTCCACGCCGCCGGACATGCCAACCACGATGCGTTTAGTCATAGTGGACCAGCAGCTCCAGCGGATAGCGCTTTCCGGCAAGATGATCCTCGACGCAGCGCATGATCAGCGGGCTGCGGTGGTGCGATCGGGTTGCGCGGATTTCTTCGTGGGTTTGCCATAGGGTTCGAATTATACCGCTGTCGAGCTCCCGGCCGGTCTCATGGCCGGCGATGATGCCGGTGAACGCAAATCGCAGGTAGGTGGTATCCGATTCATCGGAATGCCAGCGATAGATGCCGAGCAGATGCTGCGGAACAAAGTGATAAGCCGATTCTTCCAGCGTTTCGCGAATCACGGCATCGACCAGCGACTCATCCGCTTCCAGGTGTCCGGCGGGCTGGTTGTAGCGGAGACCGGCCAATGTTTCCTCCTCTACCAGCAGGAATTTCCCGTCGCGTTCGATGACCGCGGCGACAGTGACATCGGGTTTCCAGACCATTTTTTGCCCCTGAAATAAAAAAGGCAGGGTTACCCCTGCCTTTGTTGAGCTAGTGCCGGTCTTACTTGGCAGCTGCGTCAGCTTTCTTTTCTTCTTTCTTTGCTTTCTTTGCTTTGTGAGCTTTCTTTGCTTTGTGCTCTTTCTTTGCTTTGTGCTCTTTCTTTTCCATCTTCTTTTCCATCTTTGCCGGAGCGGCAGCTGGCGTGGCAGGTGCCATCGCTTCGTCAGCAGCAACAGCGGTGAAGGAAACAGCAGCAAATACAGCGGCGATCAGTAAGGATAACAGTTTGCTCATTGTGAACTCCAATTTATAGTAGATTGATAAACGTTTACGACACTACCGTGTCAGTGCCTATAACGC
>JBAUQH010000211.1:0-17852 GCA_049580605.1 Gallionella sp.
GCCCCTGGCGCGCTTGCGCCAGGCAGCCGCGCTGCTGGGACAGAACACGCAGAAGACGCTGGCCGGCTGGCAGTCGGCGCTGCACGAAAGCATGCGCGTGCTGGCCATCGAAGCCGGCCTGCAAACGGACGATGCGGGCGTCCGTCTGCTGCAGGCGCTCGAGACCTGGCGGCAGGAACTGGCTGCAGACGATGGGCAGTACCGTTTCGCCGAATGGCGCCGCTGGCTGGCCCAGCAGCTCGATGCGCAGACCTACCATGACACCGGCATCGAAAGCCCGGTGCGCTTTACCCATCTCGCGGCAACGCGCTGCCGGGTTTTCGATGCGGTCCTGCTGCTCGGCTGCGATGCCGACCATCTGCCCGGCATCGCGGCGGGCGGGCGCTGGTTCAACGACGCGGTGCGCGCCAGTCTTGATCTGCCGACGCTGGGCACGCACGCCGCAAGGCAGCGCGACGATTTGCTCGCATTGCTGACGCTGAACGAATCCGTGCTGGTCACCTGGCAGAAGGACAGAAACGGCGAGCAGGGATTGCTCAGTCCGTATCTGGAGATGGTGCGCGACCTGCATGGTCTGGCTTACGGCGACGACCTGAGTGAGCGCGAACTGCACCACTACGTCGCTGCCGAAGACGCGCATCGTGTGGAATTGGCCCCGGCATCCCAACCCGGGCCGTCCGTTCCTGCCGATACCGTGCCGGAAAAAGTGTCCATCAGCGCGTACAACTCGCTGGTCGCGTGCCCTTACCAGTTCTATGCGCGGCACATCCTGCAACTGAACGAACTCGACGAAGTTCAGGAAGTGATCGAGAAACGCGACTACGGCGAGCGTATACACGAAATTCTGAGCCGCTTCCATGAACGTTATCCGCTGGTCACCGGACATCCCGTTCAAGAAATGGATGCCGAATTGCGGGTAATCAGCGGGCAGGTATTCGATGACCTGCTGCAGCGGGATTTTGCCGCGCGTGCCTGGCTGGCGCGCTGGTACAAATCTTTGCCTGCCTACCTCGATTGGCAACTGGGGAATGAGGCACAGGGCTGGCGTTATGCCGAGTCGGAAAGCAAATTCGACTTGAAACTCGAAGGCGTGCGCTTGCGCGGGCGCATCGACCGGCTGGATATCCGGGATACCGAAAAACGGGTGCTGGATTACAAAACCCAGAACGACCAGCTGTTGCGCAACAAGCTGCAGGAACCCGGCGAGGATGTGCAGCTGGCATGCTATGCCTATGCGCACGAAGCAGCGGATGCCGCATTCGTCAGCATCGACAATGGAAAAGCGAAAATGGTGGAACCGCGACAGGATGTCCCGCTGCTGGCGCAGCTCAATGCCGAACGGCTGGAGCAAGCGATGGGCAGCCTGCGCGGCGGCGCGGGATTGCCGGCCAACGGCATCGACCAGGCCTGTATCCATTGCGAAATGCGCGGTGTATGCCGCAAGGGGGAATGGTGACGGCTGATCATACCGCCCTCGACCCGAAGCGCAGCGTCGTCGTCGAAGCCTGCGCGGGCAGCGGCAAGACCTGGCTGCTGGTGTCGCGCATCGTGCGGCTGCTGCTGGACGGCGCGCAACCTTCGCAGATACTCGCGATCACCTTTACGCGCAAGGCGGCGCAGGAAATGCAGGTGCGCCTGCATCTGTGGCTGCGCGATCTTGCGACGGGCGACGATACCGCTGTGCGGCAGTTTTTTGCCGAGCGCGGACTGGCAACGCTGAATGACGCGCAACTGCAGCGCGCGCGCAATCTGTATCGCAGCGTGTTGCTGGCCCGGCCGGGCATCACGATCAGCACCTTCCACGGCTGGTTCATGCAGGTCCTGCAGCGCGCGCCGCTGAATGCCGACGTGATGCAGGGAGTGAGTCTGCTGGAACGCGCGGGCAATGCGCAGGAAGAAGCGTGGGAAGCATTGCTCGAGCAGTTGCGCAAACAGCCGGATAGCGCCGGGGCGCAGCACATGCAATGGTTGTTCGGCGAATACGGACTGTACAATACGCGCAGACTGCTGTTCGGTTTTCTTGCCCGGCGTGCCGATTGGTGGGCCTATGTTCAAGGCAGCGTCCAGGGCAGGGAAGATGCGCTGATTTTCGCGCTGGACAGACTACGTGACGATCTTGACGTCGACATGGATTTCGACCCGGTCGCGGACTGGGGCATGCGCGGCAAAAGTGAAGAAGTGTTTTTCGCGTTCGTGCGCCAACTGGCCGGCGAGGGCACCGAAACGCAGCAGGGCAAGGCGAGCGAGCTGGAGACTGCCTGGACCGGCAGCGCTCCCGAAGCGCGCTTCGCAATGGTACAGCCGCTGCTGTTCACGCTTGCAGGCGAGCCGCGCAGTTTCAAGCCGACCCGAAAGCAGGACGCCGAAGCGTTCCTGCTCACGCGCGACGCGTTGTTCGATACCCTGCAGGAAGTGCGCGACACGCTCGCCGAGCAGCAGGCATACCGCCTCAATGAGGCGGTGCTGCATTGCGGGACGGCTTTCCTCGATCGGTATCAGGCGCTGAAGCAGCTACAGCAGCAGATCGATTTCGCCGACCTCGAGTGGCAGCTGTGCCGATTGCTGCAGCAGAGCGAACACGCCGAGACCATGCAGTACAAGCTCGACAGCCGTTACCGCGATGTGCTGCTGGACGAATTCCAGGACACCAATCCGCTGCAGTGGCAGATCATGCGCGCCTGGTTCGAAGCCGCGGTGGCGGTGGAGTCGCAGCCGACGGTGTTCATCGTCGGCGATCCCAAGCAATCCATCTACCGCTTCCGCCGCGCCGATGCGCGGCTGTTCGGCGTGGCGCGCGACTACCTCAGCGAGCATTTCGGCGCCGAGACGCTGGGCAACAGTCTGACGCGCCGCAATGCACAGCCTGTGGTCGATGCGGTAAACGCGGTGTTCCGCGATCAGCCGGATGGTTTCGAGTTCGTCGAACACCGGACGCAGCAAGCCGGTTTGCCTGGACATGTTGAAGTCCTGCCGCTGGCTGTCGCCGAACAAAGCGAAGATAAAACGGCAGACGACGGGCCGCTTGCTTTGCGCGATTCCCTGACCACCCGGCGCGCGGAAGTGGGGGAAAGCGCGCGCCACCGGGAAGCGGGCCAGTTTGCGGAATTGCTGCAATCCATCGCCGGCGACTGGGTCGTGGACGAGGCGGACAAGCAAAGCGGACAACACAAGGAACGCCGCGCCCGCTACGGCGACATCATGGTGCTGGTGCGCAGCCGCACCCATCTCGCGGTGTACGAGGAGGCGCTGCGCGCGAAACACATTCCCTTCATCAGTTCGCGCCGCGGCGGCCTGCTCGACACGCTGGAAGCGGAAGACATCCAGGCGCTGCTGACTTTCCTGATCACACCCTTTGCGGACATCAAACTGGCGCAGGTGCTGCGCTCGCCGATATTCGCCTGCTGCGATGCGGAACTGATGCAAATAGCAGGCAACAGACAAGATGCAAGGGACAACAGACAAGGGAGTGATCTGCTTGCACCTTGCAGCTTGCACCTTGCAACTGATAGCTGGTGGACACGGCTGCAGAATCTCGAGTTGCCGTCACCCGCGCTGCAGCGCGCCGCCGAACTGCTGCAGCGCTGGCTCGCGCTTGCCGACAAACTCCCGGTGCACGACCTGCTCGACCGCATCTATTTCGAGGGTGATGTGATTGCGCGCTACAACGCCGTGCTGCCGCCCGAAATGCGCGCCAAGGTCGTCGCCAATCTGCATGCCTTTATGGAGATCGCGCTTGCGGTGGATGCAGGCCGCTATCCGAGCCTGCCGCGCTTCCTGCAGGAGTTGCGCGAATTGCGCGACAGCAGCGACGATGCGCCGGACGAGGGCAGGCTCGGCACCGCGGGCAATGCGGTGCGCATCTATACCGTGCACGAATCGAAAGGACTGGAGGCGCCCGTCGTCTGGCTGCTGGACGCGAATGCGGAGAAGAACAACAGGGAAGGTTACGACGTGCTGCTTGACTGGCCGAACGATTCGCGTTCGCCGGCGCATTTCTCGCTGTATGCCGACCTGGCATCGCGCGGCAGGAAGCGCGAAGCGATTTTCGGGCAGGATGCCGCACTGCAGGCGCGTGAAGAGATGAACCTGCTCTATGTCGCAATGACCCGCGCGCAGCAGGCGCTGATCGTCAGCGGCAACAGCAGGGGAGCGGAAAGGGAACAAAACAAAAAATCACCATCCTGGTACGACCGCATTGCGGCTGCCGCACCCGGCCGGCACAATCCGCTGCACAGGCCTGCACCCGTCGCCGCTGCGGATCAGGGCGTCGGGGAAACGGCCGTGGTGCTGCCCGGGATCATTCCCGCAGGAACAAGCAAGGTTCGCGATACTCCCCAGCAGCAGCGCGGCATCTGGCTGCACGCGCTGCTGCAACACATGGTTCCGCCCGATGGTTTCGCCGACAAGGCCGGTCTGCAGGCGAAGTGCGGCATTCCGGACGGCGAAATGGAAGCACTCTGGCAACAGGCCCGGGCATTGCTCGCCGATGCGAAGCTGCAGCGCTTTTTCGACCCGCGGAACTATCTTAATGCAAACAACGAAATGCCCTATGTCAATGCGCGCGGCGAGATCAGGCGCATCGACAGGCTGGTGGAGTTCGACGACGAGGTTTGGGTGCTGGATTACAAACTCAGCGAAAGCGGCGATCCCTCACCCTACCGCACGCAGCTGGACGAATACCGCACGGCGATGCAGTCGGTGTACGCGGGCAAGAAGGTGCGCTGCGCGCTGCTGTTTGCCGGTGGCGAATTGAGCGAGCCGTAAATAGGACAGGCAGCGGCGGTTTCAGTTGACCGGGAAATGGCTGGCCAGGAAATGGCGGTAGAAATAACGCTTAACGCATTCCACCGCCAGCAGGTAGCACAGCACCATTGCGGGGAGGATCACGAAAAACAGCGGCGGTGGAACAACGAAGCCGAGCTGTGCCGCGAACGGCGTGTATGGCAATAAGGCGGCGATGATGACCACCGCCAGAGACGTGACGACCAGCGCCATGCTGGGCCTGCTTTTGAAAGGACTGCCCCGGGTGCGGATCACAAAGATCACCAGAACCTGGGTCGCGATGGACTCGATGAACCAGCCGGTGTGGAACAATGCTTCGCCGGCTCCGAGTACCTTCAGCAGGATGAAAAACATCAGGAAATCGAACACCGAGCTGACCGGTCCGACCACCCACATGTAATTGCGGATGAAAGCCGTGTCCCAATGCCGGGGATGGGACAGATAGGCCGGGTCAACGTTATCCATCGGGATCGGCAGTTCCGAGAAATCATAGAGCAGGTTGTTGAGCAGTATCTGCGACGGCAGCATCGGCAGGAACGGCAGGAACAGCGTCGCGCCGGCCATGCTGAACATGTTGCCGAAATTGGAACTCGTCCCCATCATGATGTACTTCATGATGTTGGCGAAGGTGCGCCGTCCTTCCTGCACGCCAGCGTGCAGCACAATCAGATCTTCGCGCAGCATGATCATGTCGGCCGCCGCCTTCGCCACGTCCACCGCGCTGTCCACCGAGATGCCGACATCCGCCGATCGCAGTGAAGGCGCATCGTTGATGCCGTCGCCGAGATAACCGACCGTGTGCCCCTGTGTTTTCAGCGACAGGATGATGCGGTTCTTCTGCGCCGGGGTCACTCTGCAGAACAAGTTGGTTTCCCGAACCCGGACCGCTAGCGAGTTGTCGTCCATGTGCTGCATCTCGCCGCCGGTCAGAACGCCGATAACAGGCATGTCCAGTTTGCCGCACACATAACGGGTGACCAGTTCGCTGTCGCCGGTGACGATCTTGACCTGGACATTGTCCGCAGCCAGTGCCTTGAGTGCCTGGGCCGCACTGGCCTTGGGCGGATCGAGGAAGGCGGCGAAACCGGCGAAGGTCAATTCGGTCTCGTCGTCGACCACGGCATGGGGATGATCCGGTGCCACCGGCCGCCAGGCGATGCCGAGCACCTTGAAGCCTTCACGGCCGAGGCTGTCCTGCAAGGCATGGATGGATGCCAGAGCCTGTTCATCCAGCGGTATAAAATCTTCCAGTTCTCCTACGGCATATTGAGTGGATAGCCCGAGGATATCCTCGGGCGATCCCTTCACCACCAGCAGCCGCTTATTGCCCTGCCCTTGCAATCCCTGGCCGGCCAACACTTGCCCCGCCAAGCCGTTATCGACCAATACTGAAACACGCCGCCGCTCGAAGTCGAATGGCACCTCGTCGATCTTGCTCCAACCGACAGCGTTGATTTCCTTGTGCTCAAGGATCGCGTCGTCCAGGGGACTTTTCAGCCCGGTCTCGAAATAGCTGTTCAAGTAAGCCAGTTGCAGCACCTGCGCGCTGTCGTTCCCCTGCGCGTCGAGATGGCGTTCCAGCTTGATGCGCCCTTCGGTGAGTGTGCCGGTCTTGTCGGTGCACAGCACACCCATGCTGCCCAGGTTGTGGATGGCGGAGAGCCGCTTCACGACAACCTGTTTCTTTGCCATGCGCAGGGCCCCGCGGGACAGGGTCACCGTGACCACCATCGGCAGCAATTCTGGCGTCAGGCCAACCGCCAGCGCGATCGCGAACAGGAACGATTCCAGCAGCGGCCGATGAAAAAATGTATTGATCAGGAACACAAACAGCACCAGCATGAAAGTCAGGCGCATGATCAGCATGCCGAAGCTCTGCGTGCCCAGCTCGAAAGCAGAAGGCGGAGGTTTGACGGTCAGCGTTTCCGCGATATCGCCCATTGCCGTGCCGGCACCGGTGCGGCACACCAGCGCCCTGGCCATCCCGCTGACCACCGAGGTGCCCATGAATACCGAATTGTCTGCATGGTTCAGGTCTGCCGCCGGTTTCGGCAAGTCCACGGCATGTTTTTCCACCGGGTAGGATTCGCCGGTCAGCAACGCCTGGTTGATGAAGAAGTCTTTTGCCTCCAGCAAGCGGGTGTCGGCGGGGATCAGGTCGCCCGCGGCCAGCAGCACCACGTCGCCAGGCACCAGCTGGGCGATCGGTATCTCCAGTGGACGTCCATCGCGCAATACCGTTGTGCGCACTGCCACGGATTTTTTCAACTGCTCCGCGGCTTGACCGGCACGGTATTCCTGAAAGAAATCCAGCGTCACGCTCATCAGCACGATCGCCCAGATGATCACGAATCCGGTGACCTCGCCGGTCAGCGCCGATACCGCGCTGGCCGCCAGCAATATCATCACCAGCGGATTTTTGAAGTGGCCCAGGTACTGTATGATCAGCGGCCGTTCCCCATGATCCCGCAGCGTGTTGGGACCGAAGCGCTCACTGCGCACATCCGCTTCTTGTTGGCTCAGCCCGGCCGGAGTCGACTGCAAAAGTGATTTCAGCGATTCAATCGGCAGATTCCAGAACAGCGCGCCTGGATTTTCCATGGGACGTTCCATTTTCACCTGCTTTCGTTTCAACACGCATGGCGTTTTCGGTCGCGGCTATCGTACGCCCGAATGCTCCGGACCGTTAATACCTAATCGGCTGGCGGGTCAGTTCCCGGATTTGTCCTGCCAGCTTTCGACAATTTCCTTCGCCGCCCTGAAAGCCTCGATGCCTGAAGGAATTCCGCAATAGACCGTGGAATGAAGCAGCACTTCGCGGATCTCGTCGACGGAGCAGCCATTGCGCAACGCGCCGAGAACATGGCCTTTCAGCTCCGCCGGCGCCTTGAGCGCAGCCAGCGTTGCAATGGTGACCAGACTTCGGGTTTTCCTCGAGATCACGTCCCGCGTCCAAACTTCGCCCCAGCAGTTTTCCGTGACCATGTCCTGCAACGGCCGGGTGAAATCGGTGGCGCCGGAAATCGCCCTGTCGACATATTCATCACCGAGCACATCCCGTCTTGCCGCCATCCCGGCATGATATTTTTCGCTATTCATCGTTTATCCTTTTTTCTGTTGAGGTCATTACCCCGCGCCCGAGCTGGAGAAAGCCCGCAAGGATGCCGGGTCAGCGCGAGTTGCGCTTAACCATTGAACATTTATGGTCTGATCGCATCCAACCCGCATCTATCATTGATTGTAGTGTATCGATTGGCTAGAATCAGTGTCCGACCGAATGAAAATTGAACTGAATATCAATAAGGAGAACAATATGGAACACACCCTGCCACCATTACCCTATGCGATGGACGCGCTGCAACCGCACATGTCCAAGGAAACCTTCGAATATCACTATGCAAAGCATCACCAGGCGTATGTCACCAACCTGAACAACCTGATCAAGGGCACCGAGTACGAGAATCTCACCCTGGAAGCGATCATCAAGAAAGCGCCTGCCGGCGGCGTCTACAACAACTCCGCGCAGGTGTGGAACCACACCTTCTTCTGGAACTGCATGAAGCCGAACGGCGGCGGCGCACCGAGCGGCGCACTGGCCGACGCGATCAACAAGAAATGGGGCAGCCCCGACGAATTCAGGAAAGCATTCCAGGCCTCCGCGGTGGGCAACTTCGGTTCCGGCTGGACCTGGCTGGTGAAGAAAGCCGACGGCAGCGTGGACATCGTCAACATGGGCGCAGCAGGCACACCGCTGACCACCGGCGACAAGGCGCTGCTGTGCGTGGATGTTTGGGAGCATGCCTATTACATCGACTACCGCAACATGCGTCCCAAGTTCGTCGAGACCTTCCTGAACAACCTGGTGAACTGGGATTTCGTCGCGAAGAACTACGCTTAACATCATTCCAGCAGTCCGAACAAGGCATCCCGGGTAACGCCCGGGATTTTTTTATGGATTCATTGACCTGCCGTGCAGTTTGGCTAAACTCCACACCCGACCTGCCAGGAAAGAAATAAATGATGTTTGAACACAAGGACGTCCTCGCCGCTTTGAACGGCAAGTTGCCGTTGCCGGAAAAGATCGGTTACGTCCACGCGATGCTGAAAAACCGCTTCGAGTTCATCGACCGGATCTCGGTGGCGCTTTACGATCCGAAAACCGATTTGCTGAAGACATTCCTGCACAGCAGCGGCGAAGAGAGTCCGCTGGTACTGTATTCCGCAAAACTGGCGGACTCGGAATCGCTGCAGGAAATACTGGAAGCCGGACGTCCGCGGGTCGTCAACGACCTCGATATCTTCAGCAATGTACCGGCAGAGCATGCGCGCCGCATTGCGGCCCGGCATTACAATTCCAGCTATACCATGCCGATGTTCCTGAACGGGGAGTTTTTCGGCTTCCTGTTCTTCAATTCCCATCGCAAGGATGTCTTCGACGAGACGACCCTGCATTATCTGGATATGGTGGGACATCTGGTGTCGCTGCTGGTGATCAATGAAATGTCCGCTGCGCGCGGGCTCTATGCAGTCGTCAAGACAGCCGCAAACATCACGCTGCACCGCGACGTCGAGACCGGGGCGCATCTGGGCCGGATGTCCAACTTTGCGCGCTTGATTGCCAGGGAAGTGGCGAAGAAATACCAGCTCGACGACGATCTGGTCGAGCATATTTTCCTGTTCTCGCCGCTGCATGACATCGGCAAGATAGGCATCTCGGACAGCATATTGCTCAAAGCCGGAAAATTGACCGATGCCGAGTTCGATACCATGAAGACACACGCTTCGAAAGGCGGCGAGATCATCGACATGATGCTGAAGAATCTCGGTTATGACGAATTTCCCCATTCGGAAATCCTGCGCAATATCGCGCTGTATCATCACGAAGCGATCAACGGCAGCGGCTATAACGGGTTGACGGACAAAGAAATCCCGGCGGAAGCCAAGATCGTTGCGGTCGCCGATGTGTTTGACGCGCTGACCAGCGTCCGCCCGTACAAGGAAGCCTGGAGCAACGACCGGGCATTCGATTTCCTGAAGTCCGTGGCAGGCACCAAGCTCGACGCCGACTGCGTGGCTGCCTTGATCAATTGCCGGGATCAGGTGGAGGCGATACAGAAGCGGTTCAAGGAGGACCATATCGGGTAGCGGGGTGAATGACATCCAGCCATCCGCGCCGTTGTTCTGATTGTGCAACAATTCACGTTTATGCATTTACCCGGTCCATATGCCCATGAATCCCACCCTCGTCTTTGATATCGAAACCGTCCCCGATGTGGCCGGGTTGCGCACGTTGCGCGAACTGGATGCGCGCGTCAGCGATGCGGAAGTGGCCGAAATGGCCTTCCAGCTGCGCCGCCAGAAAACCGGCAGCGACTTCATGCCGCATCACCTGCAGCGCGTCGTGGCAATCTCCTGCGTGCTGCGCGAGGGCGACAATTTCAAGGTGTGGTCGCTCGGCGACCTGCATGAGGACGAGGGTTCCATCATCCGGCGTTTCTTCGAAGGCATCGACAAATACACCCCGCAGCTGGTGTCCTGGAACGGCAGCGGGTTCGACCTGCCGGTGCTGCATTACCGCGGCCTGATCCACGGCATCCAGTGCGCGCGCTACTGGGACATGGGCGAGGACGACCGCGAGTTCAAGTGGAACAACTACATCAGCCGCTACCACATGCGCCATCTCGACCTGATGGACCTGCTGGCAATGTATGGCGGCCGAGCCAACGCGCCGCTGGACGAGCTGGCCAGGCTGATCGGCTTTCCCGGCAAGCTGGGCATGGACGGCAGCCAGGTGTGGGAGGCATACCAGCAGGGAAAACTGGACGAGATACGCAATTATTGCGAGACCGATGTGGCGAACACCTGGCTGGTGTTCGCGCGATTCCAGCTGATGCGCGGCGTGTTTACGCCGGCGCGATACCGGAAGGAATGCGACCTGGTGCGCGCCGAACTGGGCAAGCTCGATCAGCCGCACTGGCGGGAATTCCTGGCCGCGTGGCCGGCCGAAAAATAACTCCCTGCAAGAGCGGGGCGTGCTGTCCTGAGCGTGTCGAAGCGGCCCGCGAATCCTAAAATGGCAATTGCGGGCATGACCCGCACCTTCATGCGTTGAAAGCTTTCTTTATGTCTGAAAACAAACCGCAGCAAAACTCCGTCATCATCCAATCACTCGACCAGGAAGGCCGCGGCATTGCGCGCTGCGAGGGCAAGGTAATCTTCATCGAGGGCGCGCTGACCGGCGAACGGGTCGGCTACAGCTCATACCGCAAGAAACCCTCGTTCGAGCTGGCGCAGGTGACGCAGATTTACAAATCGTCTTCGCTGCGCGTGCAGCCGAAATGCGCGCACTTCGGCGTGTGCGGCGGCTGTTCGATGCAGCACCTGGAGGCGAGGGCCCAGGTTGCGGTCAAGCAGCGCATCCTCGAAGACAGCCTGTGGCACATCGGCAAGGTCCGGGCGGAAACCCTGCTGCGCCCGATCTACGGCCAGGCTTGGGGTTATCGGGAACGCGCGCGGCTATCGGTCCGGCACGTGATCAAGAAGGGCAAGACGCTGGTCGGTTTCCACGAGAAACGCAGCAGTTTCGTCGCCGACATGCAGCATTGCGAGATCCTCGTGCCGAAGATCGCCGCGCTGATCCCGCTGCTCGCGGCATTGATCGACGGACTGACGATCCGCGATCGCGTGCCGCAGATCGAAGTGGCGGTGGGCGAACATGTCGACGTGCTGGTATTGCGCGTGATGGATTCGCCCAGCAGCGAAGACGCGGCCGCGCTGCGCGCCTTTGCCGACCGGCACGGCATCCAGTTCTGGCTGCAATCCGGGGGTTACGACACGATCGCGCCGTTTCATCCGCCAACCGCGCAGCCTCTGACAGGGGACGCACAGGTCGGTGAAGAGGCTGCTGGCGGCACTACCCGCAAACTGCCGCTGCGCGGTAACGGGTCCGTGCCGACGCTCAGCTACAGCCTGCCGGAATTCGGCATCACGATGCCGTTCGCGCCGAGCGAATTCACCCAGGTGAACAGCGCGCTGAACCGGGTGATGGTCAGCCGCGCCATGCGTCTGCTCGATCCGCAACCCGGCGAACGCATCGCGGACTTTTTCTGCGGCCTGGGCAACTTCACGCTGCCGATCGCGCGCAGCGGCGCGCAGGTGCTGGGCATCGAGGGCAGCGAAGCGCTGGTGGCGCGCGCCAGGCAGAATGCGGATTTGAACGGCCTGGCCCGCAACGCGAAGTTTGCCGCGATGAATTTGTTCGCGATCACGGAAGCGGGATTCGCCGAGCTGGGGCAATTCGACAAATTGCTGATCGACCCGCCGCGCGACGGCGCGATCGAGCTGGTGAAATCCATCGGTGGTGGTCAGGGCGGCGGCCAGCTCCCGCGCCGCATCGTTTACGTTTCCTGCAATCCCGCCACGCTGGCGCGCGATGCGCAGGTGCTGGTGCAGGTTCACGGCTACAGGTTGAAATCCGCGGGAGTGATGAACATGTTTCCGCATACCTCGCATGTCGAGTCCATTGCCCTGTTTGTGAAGGAATCCGAATGAAACGCTACACCGATCTTGTCGCCGACGCGCTCACGCGCGTGCAGGAGATCCAGCCCTGGGACCTGAGCAGGCAGATGGCAGCGGGCAGGAAACTTGTATTGCTGGACGTGCGCGAACCCCCGGAATATGACGCGCTGCATATTCCCGGCGCGATCAACGTGCCGCGCGGCGTGCTGGAGCAGACCTGCGAATGGGATTTCGACGAGACGCTGCCGCTGCTTGCCGCCGGCCGCGAACTCGATATCGTGGTGATCTGCCGCTCCGGATACCGTTCCGCGCTGGTTGCGGACGTGATGCAGCAGATGGGCTATACCAGCGTGGTTTCGCTGAAGAGCGGCGTGCGCGGCTGGAACGATTACGATCAGACGCTGCTTGACGGCGCCGGCCAACCGGTGGATGGCGATACCGCCGAGGAAATTCTGGGCCCGCACCTGCGCCCAGACCAGCGCAAACCTGCAGCGAAATCCTAAACAGCCCTGTATAGGAATCACCCCTCCTTATTCGCAGTCTATCGTGCGAAACCTACCCGCCAATCCGGAACTAGAATTGTTGTGCTCGTCTGAGCAAGGCGATGCGAAAAGGTATATGCTGTTCGGCATGAACTTCCAGGTAAGATAACTGGGGAGGTGCCCAATGTCTCAAGCACGCATGGTTACGATCGACGGCAATGAGGCCGCCGCCTATATCGCCCACCTGACCAACGAAGTGATCGCGATCTATCCGATCACCCCCTCTTCGCCGATGGGCGAATATGCCGATGCCTGGTCGTCCCAGGGGATCAGGAACCTGTGGGGCACCATTCCGGAAGTCGTCGAGATGCAGAGCGAGGGCGGCGCAGCCGGCGCGATACACGGCGCGCTGCAGACCGGCTCGCTGGCAACCACGTTTACCGCATCGCAGGGCCTGCTGCTGATGATCCCGAACATGTACAAGATCGCCGGCGAACTTACGCCGTTCGTGATGCATGTCGCGTCGCGTTCGCTGGCTGCCCAGGGCCTGTCGATCTTCGGCGACCACGGCGATGTGATGGCGGCGCGCGCGACCGGTTTTGCCTATCTCGCGTCCAATTCGGTGCAGGAAGCGATGGACATGGCGCTGATCGCGCAGGCGGCGACGCTGCAGGCGCGCGTGCCGATCCTGCATTTTTTCGATGGTTTCCGGACCTCGCACGAAGTGGCCAAGATCGAACAGGTTCCCGTCGACGTGGTGCGCGCAATGATCGACGACCAGCTGGTGTACGCGCACCGCGCCCGCGCGCTGACGCCGGACCATCCGTTCATACGCGGCACGTCGCAAAACCCGGATGTCTATTTCCAGGCGCGCGAGTCGGTCAATCCGTTTTACCAGCGCATGCCGGGGATCGTGCAGCAAACCATGGACAAGTTTGCCGGGCTGACCGGACGCCGATACCATCTTTATGAATATGCCGGCGCGCCGGATGCCGAGCGCGTGATCGTGCTGATGGGCTCCGGCGCGGAAGCGGTCGAAGAAGTCGTCGACCACCTCAACCATGATGGCGAAAAAGTCGGTGTGGTGAAGGTGAGGCTGTTCCGGCCGTTTGCGGCGGAAGAATTGCTCAAGGCCATTCCGGTGACCGCGAAATGCATCGCGGTGCTGGACCGGACCAAGGAGCCGGGCGCGGACGGCGAACCGCTCTACAAGGACGTGGTTACCGCGGTCAGCGAAGCCCGGATGGGGGGCAACGGCAGGTTTGCCGGCATGCCGCGCGTGGTGGGCGGGCGCTACGGACTGTCCTCGAAGGAATTCACGCCGGGCATGGTCAAGGGCGTGTTCGACGAACTGAACCAGGATCAGCCGAAAAATCATTTCACGATCGGCATTTACGACGACCTCAGCCACACCAGCCTGGATTGGGATGAAAATTTCCGCACCGACTCGGGCCGGGGCGTGATGCGCTGCATGTTCTATGGCCTGGGTTCGGACGGCACGGTCGGCGCGAACAAGAACACCATCAAAATCATGGGCGAGGAAACCGATCTCTATGGCCAGGGCTATTTTGTTTACGATTCAAAGAAGGCGGGGGCGGCGACCATTTCGCACCTGCGTTTCTCGCCCAAGTCGATCCATTCGCCCTATTTGATCGCCGGCAGCGAGGCGAACTTCATCGGCTGCCACCAGCCGGTATTCCTGGACCGCTACGAGCTGCTGGACCACGCGGCCGAAGGCGCAGTGTTTCTGGTCAACACGGCGACCCCGCCGGACCGGGCCTGGCAAGCGCTGACGCGCAGGATGCAACAGCAGATCCTGGACAAGAAGATCGAATTCTACGTGATCGATGCCTATGCAATCGCGAAGCAGACCGGCATGGGCAATCGCATCAACACCATCATGCAGACCTGCTTCTTTGCGATATCCGGTGTGTTGCCGCGCGATGTGGCGATCGAGAAAATCAAGCTCGCCGCAAAAAAATCCTACAGCAAGAAAGGCCAGGCGGTGGTCGAGGCCAACTGGAAGGCGATCGACGAGACCATCGCCAACCTGCACCGGGTGGATGTCCCCGACACAGTCAGCAGCACTCACGGGATGCCTGAAGCGGTGCCCGCTGTTGCGCCGGAATTCGTGCGCAAAATTACCGCCGAAATCATGTCCGGGCGCGGCGACCGCCTGCCGGTGAGCGCGCTGCCGAACGACGGCACCTGGCCCAGCGGCACCGCGATGTGGGACAAGCGCAGTCTGGCCCAGGAGATTCCGGTATGGGACGAAGAACTCTGCATACACTGCGGCAAGTGCCCTTTCGTCTGCCCGCACTCGGCGATCCGCAGCAAGCTGTTTTCGGCCGACATGGCGAAGCACGCGCCGCCAACCTTCAAGCATGTACAGGTCAAGGGCAAGGACTTCGGGCAGGGCATGCACATCAGCTACCAGGTCGCCCCCGAGGACTGCACCGGCTGCACGCTGTGCGTGGACATCTGTCCCGCCGTGTCCAAGGTCGACGGTCACAAGGCGCTGGAAATGCGGCCGATGATGCCGCTGCGCGAGCAGGAGCGCGCGAACTTCGATTTCTTCCTCGGTCTGCCCGAGTACGACCGCACCCAATTGAAAGCCAGCACCATCAAGGGCGCGATGATGATGCAGCCGCTGTTCGAGTTTCCGTCGGCCTGCGTCGGCTGCGGCGAGACATCCTATATCCGGCTGGCCAGCCAGCTGTTCGGCGACCGCATGGTGGTGGCCAACGCGACCGGCTGTTCATCGATCTACGGCGGCAACCTGCCGACCACGCCCTATTGCAAGAATGGCGACGGGCGCGGGCCGGCATGGAGCAACTCGCTGTTCGAGGACAATGCCGAGTTCGGCCTGGGATTCCGCGTCAGCATCGACAAGCACGCCGAACAGGCCGGCGAATTGCTGCGGAAATTGCAGGACAGGGTGGGCATCGGCTTTGCCGAAGCGATACTGATGGCCGACCAGACCACCGAGGCGGGCATCTTCCGGCAGCGCGAACGGGTCGCGGCCTTGCGCGACAAGCTGGCTGCCATCGATACCGCGGAAGCGCGCCAACTGGAAAGCCTGGCCGACTACCTGGTGAAGAAGAGCGTGTGGATCATCGGCGGCGATGGCTGGGCCTACGACATCGGTTTCGGCGGCCTCGACCACGTCATCGCGTCGGGCCGCAACGTCAATGTCCTGGTGCTCGACACCGAGGTCTATTCGAACACCGGCGGGCAGATGTCCAAGGCAACCCCGCGCGGCGCGATCGCGAAATTTGCGGCGGGCGGCAAGCACACCGGCAAGAAGGATCTGGCTCAGATCGCGATGAGCTACGGGAATGTTTACGTCGCGCACGTGGCCTACGGCGCGAAGGATACCCAAACACTGAGGGCGTTCCTCGATGCGGAATCCTACGACGGGCCATCGGTGATCATTGCCTACAGCCCGTGCGGCGAACACGGCTACGACCTCGGCATGCAGCACCAGCAACAGGAGCTGGCGGTCAAGGCCGGACACTGGCCGCTGTTCCGCTACGATCCGCGGCGCGAGCAGGAAGGCCTGCACCCGCTATTGCTTGATTCGCACAAGCCGTCGGTGTCCTACCACGAGTTCATCCGGAACGAGCCGCGCTTCCGCGGGCTGTTGCGCGAGATGGACCAGGAAGGCGCGGAAGTGCAGGCCTACTACGACAACGAAATGCAGAAGCGCTACGCGCAGTACGAGCACATGGCCGACGGCGACGAAGTCAAGAAGCCGGCAGGCGCTTAAGGATGCGATGCCAATTACCTGAACTTGTCCTGATCGGGAAGGAATCCGCCTGGCTGATTTGATTTGCGGCAAGCCCGGCATGAATGTTTTTTTATAAATCCCAGGCTGTGACTGTCGGTTGTCGCAGGCGTGAGCAGACAATAACTCGTTGTTATCTCCGACTCGGTGGCCGGCTGACATCGGCCAGCAAAGGACGGTCGAATAATTTCTCGATTGAGGAATATTGGGTGCTTATTACACAGCGGCAAGCTTGTAGCCCACCCCGACCTCTGTAAGCAAGAAGCGCGGGCGTGCCGGATCCCTTTCCAGTTTGTGCCGCAGGATGCCCATGTAAATGCGCAGATAGTGGGCGCGATCCACGTAGTTTGGCCCCCATACTTCCTTGAGCAGCAAACGATGCGTCAGCACCTTTCCTGCATGCTTTACCAACACGGTCAGCAGGCGGTATTCTATCGGCGTGAGGTGGACTTCAGCGCCGCTAACCATGATCCTGCGGTGAATCAAGTCCACCTTCAGTTCGTCCACCGAAAAGACACCTGCCTCGTCTCCACTCGCAACAGAATAACCATGGCGTAACGCAACGCGAATTCGTGCCAGCAACTCGCCCACGCTGAAAGGTTTGACCAGATAATCATCCGCACCGGCATCCAGGGCGGATATTTTGTCGCGTTCCTGCGCGCGCGCGGACAAGATGATGACAGGCACAGAAGACCACGCGCGTACTCCTTTCACCACTTCCACCCCATCCATATCCGGCAGTCCGAGATCGAGAATAATCAGGTCTGGCTTGCGCGTTGCGGCTTCAGATAAACCCTGCCTGCCGGTTTCCGCCTCTACAATCTGATAGCCTTCAGACGCCAGTGAAGTCCGGAGAAAGCGACGTATCTGCGCTTCGTCTTCAATGACGATGATGGTGGCCGAAGTGTTCATCAATCTGAGGTTTCTTCCTGCTCGGTCATGGGGGGGGATTCGGTCAATGGCAGTGTGAAGTGGAATGCGGCGCCCCCGGAAGGCAAATTATCCGCCCATATTCTGCCGCCGTGCGCTTCCACGATGGAACGGCAGATGGTCAAACCAAGTCCCGCCCCACCCTGATTTCCTTCACTGGCGACCCGGTAGAATTTTTCGAAGATGCGCTGTTCTTCGCCAGCCTGGATCCCGTGGCCTCGATCGGATACGGTCACCACCAATTCGTTCCGGCCGCTTGCGGCGGAGATTTCGATGGGTGTTCCGGGCGGCGTGTACTTCACGGCGTTTTCGAGCAGGTTCGCAAATACCCGCTCGATCAGAAGGCTATCTAT